>JAGLQA010000067.1 GCA_023137075.1 Candidatus Aminicenantota bacterium | reverse complement strand
CCCGGAAAGCAGCGTAATGCTGAAATCGTTAGCGGGTTTGCCAATACCGATGGTATCTTTAACCCGGTTAACGATTTCATCAAACCTTTTATCCTTTCGTAATAGAGTGAAATCCTCGTCGTAGAGTTCGGTATAAGACAGGAATCCCCGCTCAACCGCCTTATTCAACCAGGCAAAAGCCTCTTCCGTCTTTTTCATTTTTACGTATATACTCACGATTTCCATACAATGCCAGGGGGATTTGCGGCCGGCAGCTTCCGCTTTCTCAATCGCAGCTTTTAGCTGCTCTTCCAGGGTGAGTGGATTTTTCTTTTCCGCAAAAAAATTACCGGCAAAAAAAATAATCAATGTAAACGCGACTATCCGGAACACTTTCGTTTTCATTAAAAACTCCTTTAAAATAGACTTGTTTATGCTCATGGACATGTTGAAATCAAGATATTATCATTGAAACCCGGGAGTGTCAATTCGCCCCTGATTCCTTAAATTTAATATATTTACCGGGTAATAATATTGAAAAATAAGACAAAAAGTAGTAAAATAGAGAGTCCATTTATATATGAGTATTAAAAAAGTAGAAATAGTACGCTTATGCACTGATACTACGCGTTAATATAAAGCCGGATAAACGGTAAGCGTAGAATTGTTAAGATACACACTTTTCACTAAGGAGATTAAGAATGGTCGAAGAAAAAAAGGAAGAAGTAAGTGCCGAAACCGAAACGAAACTTGAAGCCCAAAAAAATGACGGACAAAAAGTAGAAACCGAAAAAGCCAGGGAAGCAGCAGATACAAAAGTAGGGGAGGTCGAAGAAGTAAAAGAGGAACAAGAGGAAAAACCACAAGCATCAACTTTGATTGGTGATTTAAATTTCTTAACGGAGGTTAGAAAAGACCTCCCTACTATCAAACCCGGGGACATCGTCCGGATTTCATACCGGGTAATCGAAGGCGGTAAAGAAAGAACCCAGATTTTTGAAGGAACCGTCATCGCTATCAAAAACTCCGGTATAGCGAAAACAATTACCGTAAGAAAGACATCTTTCGGGATAGCAGTCGAGAGAATTTTCCCTTTGAACTCAAAATTAGTCCAGAAAATAGACATAACCAAACATTCAAAAATCAGAAGAGCAAAACTGTATTTCCTGAGAAATTTGAAAGGTAAAGCAGCAAGACTGAAAGAACTCAGGTAATGTGTAATTATGAGATTGAGAGAAATCTCTTAAATCGAGGTTACAGGTATATCTGCGGCATCGATGAAGTCGGCAGGGGTGCGCTGTTCGGGCCCGTGGTGGCAGGAGCGGTCATCCTACACCCTAAAAAATTAAACTTCGAGATAAAAGATTCGAAGCAGCTAAGCCCGAAGAAGCGGATGGAGTTGGCCCATTATATTTACGGCAACGCCCTCGCCTATGCGATCGGCTGGTGCTGGAACGATGAAATAGATGATCTAAACATTTTGGAGGCAACAAAAAAAGCGATGAAAATGGCTGTCAAAGGATTGCAGATTTCACCGGATTATGTTTTAATAGACGGTATGAAACCCGACTTTATCGACGTATGTGGGCGTGGAATTATAAAAGGGGATAATATAAGCTTATCCATTGCCGCGGCATCGATTATCGCCAAAGTATTCAGGGATCAACTTTTAACGGCTTTTTCACGATATTTTCCCGGCTATCTTTTTGAGAACAACAAGGGTTACCCGACCCGGAAACATATCGAGGCCGTATCGTCGAGAGGAATAACCGATTTTCATCGGAAAAGTTTCAGGGTATTATAATGGCAAAAGATAAAAGGCTGACTATTCTCAAACAGGCAAATAAGCTATTCCGTCAGGGTAAAATAGAAGCCGCAATAAAAGAATACACAAAAGTACTGGATATCAAGCCCGATGACCTTGAAGTCCGGCGCATTGTCGGGGATCTTCAACTCAGGCAGAATAATCTTAAAGAATCGGTCAAGCAATTCGAATGGATTGCCGATTATTACCTGAAAGAGGGATTCTTCGCCAAAGCTATTGCCATGTTTAAGAGAATTACCAGGATCGACCCCTCTTATGAGAAAGCCTCATTCAAGTTGGCGGAATTATATACTAAGCAAGGGCTGGTCATAGAGTCGAAACAAATTTACCTTGACCTGGCCGAAGAATATAAAAGACAGCGAAATCAGAAAAAAGCCCTGGATATGTACAAGAAAATATTGGAGTTTGACAGAAGCAATACCAAGATGCGGCTTCTCTTAGCAGACAACTATTTAAAAGAGGGGCTGGAGGACGATGCTGTTAACGAGTATGTGATCGCCGCCGACATTTTATTAAACAAGAGAGATTTTGAGAAGGTGGAGGATTTACTAAAAAATGCGATCACAAAGGTAAAGGATCCAAAACTCATTCAAAAATTGATCCATTGTTATACGATCCAGGAAAAAGATGACCGGGCTATCGAGGTACTAAAAAATTTAGGGCCTGCTTTGAATAAAAGCGTCGACCTTATGAAAACCTTAGGCGAACTATACTTAAAAAAGAACCAGGCGGATGAAGCGGAAAAAATCTTTGTCAGGGTGGCAGAGATGGATCCCGGTGAAGCGGAAATTATCATGAAATTAGGGAAAGTTTATTTGCATAGAGAAGAATACGACCGGGCTTATGAACTATTTCTCCCCGTCATCGATAAATACATACAGGATAATAAATTTGAGGAAGGCGCGTCTCTCCTTCGCTTCATAATCGCTTCTAAGTTCGATTATCTTCCCGCACTAAATAAACTCGCTTCCATCTATGAGAAAAGCGGCAAAACGGGGAACCGGATTGCGTTGTATGAATCCCTTATTCCAATATATGAGAAGAAGGGCATGCGGGATGCCTTAAAAGAAAATTTAGAAAAACTGGTCAAATTATCCGACACACCCTTTACCTATGAAGAGCAATTGGCGGACTTAACGAGTGCCGAAGCAAAAGAATCGGAAGAAGAAGAGGCCGGTACACGGATATCGGGATTCATTAAGCAGCAATTGGAAAAAGCCGAAAACGCACTCGAGATCAGTGATTATAAAACAGCCCTGGATGTTTTAAAAGCCACCAAAATGAAGGTTCCGCAAACGATCGAAATAAGAGAAAAACTATTTAGCCTTTATTATAAAATAGATGAAGTCGATCTTGCCGTTGAAGAGGGCAAAGAGTTGTTGTCCTTGTACCAGGCCCGGGGCCTTGAATTCGAGTATTCCGAATTGCTTGACAAATTATCCATTCTGAGCCCGGAGGATGAAAAACTGATCGAGATGTCCGGTGAAGAAAAAACCAATATCGACATAGATTTCGGCACCGGTGATTTTCAGGAACAAATCGAAGAGATTAAGCGGGACCAGATACACCGGCCCGAACCGCCGGAAAAAGAACGGATGGACACGGACCAGGATGTCCTCCTGCTTTCCGACATGGACAACATAAGCAAATCCCCGGACCAGGAAGAGATAAGCGAACCCGGTGAGAAAGAAGATAAAAAATTACAAAAAAGTCTGTCCTCCCTGCTGTCTGAACTGGATTTTTATATCAACGACGGATACTTTGGTGACGCGGAACAATTAGTCAAACAATTAGAAGAGAAATATCCCGGCAATGAAGGACTGCTGCAGCGAACAAAAAAATTGGATCAATTAAAAGGCGCATCTGAAAAACCGGTGGCGCTTCCGGAAATGCCGGAGGCCATGGAGATCGAGGAACCGGGCTTCGCGGGCGATACATCCGGGCAAGAATTCATCGACCTTGATAACCTTTCTTTTGATTTGGAATCACCGGATGCCGAAGACGCAAGAGAATCAACCGCGGAATTAGGACTCGGCGACTTCGTGGAATCGAAGGATAAATCCGAAAAATTTATTGAAATTCATGAAGCGACCTACCAGATCGATAAGCCGATGAACGAGGAACTTCAGATTGTTCAGGAGTTAGAGCAGCCCAAAACCGATGCGGGATTTATACTGGAAGAGGAACCGGAAGAAATCAATACATCGGGACAGAAATTAGCCGAGGACGGCAATTTTGAAATCGAAATGGAAGAGCCCGACGACAGCGGGAATATTCCCCTGGATGAGATTGACGGTGAACTGTTGACCCGCTCCCCCTCTCCATCTTCAGGGCCTTCTTTCTCCGAAGATGCCTTCGATGTCGATAGTGTAATTTCCGGAGGCCCCCCCCCCCCACCTCAAGTGGTCGAGTCCCCGGAAAATGAATCTCCCTTCCTTGAGATAGAACAGACCGATATTCCCTTCGAAGATGACGAAGAATTATTAGAAGAAGGTGGTTTACTCTTAGAAGATGATTTATATTTCGAGATCGAGAAAAATGTACCCGGGGAATTGCAATCCATCATTCACTGGCTCAAAGAGATGGAAAAACAGAGGACCACCACCATTGAGAAAAACATGCTCGAAATCTTCGACGAGTTTAAAAAGGGCATCGATGAAAAAATCGGCATGGAGGATTACGATACCCGGTACAATTTAGGAATCGCTTATAAAGAGATGGGATTAATCGAGGAAGCCATTCATGAGTTCATGATCGCCTCCAAACATTCGTCGAAATTTTTCGATTCTGCCGGTTTATTGGGTATGTGTTTTATGGAAAAAGGGATGTTAGGCGAAGCTGTAAACTGGTTTGAAAAGGCCTTAGAAACCCCGGATAGGAAGGAAGAAGAATATCTTGCCATTAAGTATGAACTTGTGCTTACGCTGAAAGCAAAAGAAGATTATGAAAAAACCGCGGAAAAAATTGAAGATATGATGCGCACGAATCCGAATTACCGTAATATTGCCCAGATATACCAGGAGATTAGATCCGGAAGACCGAATATGCGAACTTAGTGGAAAAAAAAGTAAACGTCCGACAGCCTGGAAAATTCCCGTCACAAATTCTTAAAACAATATGTAAAATATCACAATTAGAAGAAATAACCATACCCTACTCTAACGCAAATTTAGAACGGGTGAACCGTATCCTGGACTTTCATTCCAGCTATTTTCAGAATATTATTTCTTTCACTCATAACAATTTTGAAATCACGATCCTCATGGAAACACTCGCCCCCGGCAGCAGCCGCTCCCTGGATCGGGCCCTGTCCGACAGTGATATGGAAAAGTTGTTTGTTCAATTTATCGCACTCTTTGAAACGGCAAAATCACGGGGCTTCGATTTCATCGATTTCAGCCGTTTTCATATCAATCCCGACTGCAGTGCCAGATTTCCCCTTGACCTATCGAAAAAAATAGAGCCTGATTTGAATAAAATACTCCCTCTCTTTCAAAACCACGACCGGTTCAAACATTTGCATCAGAGAAACTACAAAGATATTTTTACCGATTGTCGCGTTCGACATAAGTTCAATGAGAACCGGTCATACCTCTACCGTTTCAGCGATTTCACCACAAATATCCTGAACTCCTACCCGGTAATTCGGTCGGGAAGTAACACGAACATTAAAATAAAGATACAAACCGGCAGTATTGTCCAGGAAAACATCATCAAAATCAATTTAAGCAGAAACTGCGCAGCGGAGGATGTATTTCTTATCTCCATAGATTATGATACTTATAATCTCCCGGCTTTTATATCGGAAATCCTTTCGGGAAACCGGGAACAAAACCCCGCCGATTTTGCAGCCCTGGTTAACGAATTCAAACTCTTCTTGCGGAAATCGTCCTATACATCGCTGCTCTTACTCATCGATCACTTAAAAACAAAGGAGGAAAGCGAGTGTATCAAATATCTGCTCGAGTACTCGGGGATGACCGATATTCTTTTGATCGTTTTCGGGGAGAATGAGTTTATCGATTTCGACTTAGAACTGAAAGAAAGGCCCCGGAACCTATTGGAGAAAGTCCTCAGGTTTTACAATATCGAGGAACTCGCGGATTTAAACGAGCAGGAGACCTATCTCCTGAAAGTATTCAAATCCATTCCTGTGCCCCTCTCGAAAGACGCGCTGGACAGGGTATTCTCTGCCGATGAATGTTACTTAGTCGAATGCCTGGTAAAGAAAAAATATCTGAAAGTTCTTTCGGGAAATATTTACATCAACGTCGATCTCCCCGGGTTAAATATCACCGTAACCCAAAAGGAAGAAAAAGAGATTCTAACACTGTTTTTAGATAAATTTGATTCCCTGAACGTATTGATCAAGTATTTTATAAATACCGGAAAACGAGAAGAATTAAAAAAAAATCTCAAGAAATACCTGCAAAACAGGTACAAATTTGAAGATGCCCATGTCAGCATCAGGCGGATATTTTTTGATAACCTCGGTTTTCTGCGTCAAGAGGTCGAATTGGTCAGGCTTTTTGCCGATATTTTTTTAAAAGAAAACGACCTGATTTCAGCCAGGGAACTTTTCGACTGCTGCCGGGAGAATGACCCGGTCTTTCTCGATTTGAAATTGGCCCATATTTTCAAATTGGAAAGAAATTACCTTAAGATGGAACGCATCTTAAAAAACATCGAAAAAAAAATTCCCGAAAACTTAAAAGACGAATTTTTCTACCTGAAATTCATAAACAGTGTTAAACAACTCGCTTCCGAACAAGCGGAAAAATATTTCAAAAAAATCAAGAGTGAACCGTTCCGCAACCTGGCCAATATCATACTCAGCGACCACTATATTTACCGGAAAGAACTCGGAAAAGCCGAACAACTATTAGAAAAAACTATCGCCTATCTAAGCAAGAAACGATATACTCGGGATGAATTGGATGCCCGGAATCAATTGGCCAAAGTGTTTCGCGAAAAAGAGGAATATGACAGGGCTGAAACACTTTACAAAAGCATCTTCATAAAGAGCGAAACCAACAACTATAAACTACTCTCTGCCCATATTGCCGTCGACATCGGCAATCTCTATCTGGCAACGGACGATCCTAACCAGGCGGAAGCCTGGTACAAAAAGGCATTGAACATATACCGGCTGCAGAAAAATAATAACGGCGAAATACTGGCAGAATCGAACCTGGTTGAAATAAGCAAAATTAAAGGTGACTGGCAGGAGGCGGAAAATCACCTGAGATCGATATTAAATTACGATAAAGAGGAGAACAAACTCGACAGCCTGGCCATCGATTACTACAATATCGCTCACTTAGAATACCTGAGACATAACTATTCAAAAGCCTTAGAAGTGCTGAATACCGCTGTCTCACTCTTTGAGAAGAAAGACAATCTGACAGGAAAAATCGAATCCGGTTTTTTAAAGCTAAAGATAGCTCTTTCAAAGGAGAAAGGAGAAACCGGTACGGAATCGTTAGAAAAATATAAGGATATTCTAATCAGTGACCAGGCAGTTGTTTTCGCCATCATGCAGATGCCGGAGAAAGAAGGCCGGAACGTAACGATTGCCCGGTTGATCGAAAAGATGGGCGAGATAGAAAGTAAATTCCTGCGCTGCGAAATACTAACCCTGGTCATCAAGAGGTACAGGAACCAGGAATTGCTCGCTCTCCTGCGCGGGTTATCCATGGAGTTAAGCAGTGAAACCCGGAATTACTACTATTATGAATATTATTATGTATATTTTAACTATTTTTTCACGGAAGCGGAGATGGACGATGAAAAAAGGGAGATATTTTACGACATCTACTATTTTTTCCTGAGGAATAAGAGGAAAATTTCCCCAGCCATCTATAAAATCAAGAAATACTTAGATGAGAAAGAATCCACCTACGATCTCTTTAAAAGCGCGGAATTGGTCGGCGGCTACAACCAGTGGAAAATACCCGAAGACATATTTAAGAGCCTGCTCTTCGAAATCAACAAGATAATCAGGATCGATCTTGTAAAACTTATCATCTATGAGAAGGAAACTCAGCTATTCAACTTCTCAAACCCCAATAAATATAATAAATTAACGGATGAGATTATATCCTCGGCCATCTCGTTAGCGGAAAACCTGAACCTGAGTTTCGAAGACATTCGCAGCCTGGTCAAAAACGAAGAGAAAGTATTCTATTTTTTTAAAAATACAAAAGTCCTTTTGTGGAAAATTTCGGATTCTCTGTTCGCAATACTCCTGTTAGCCTTTGCTGAAGACAACTATAAAGATTACGACTTTTTTCAGAGGAACCGGGACTTCCTTAAAAAATTCGCCACCCTCATTCAACGCTACTATGAGGTCGATTATAAATTACACGGCAAACTCGACTTCATAATAGGGGAATCCCTGGCCATGGAAGCGTTAAAAAAGAATATCCTGGCAATCGGCAATGTTGATTTTCCGGTATTAATCAGCGGGGAGAGCGGCAGTGGCAAAGAACTCATCGCCAAAGGGGTGCATATCGTAAGCCGCAGGGCAGACAAACCCTTTATCCCCGTGAATTCCGCCGCCATCCCGGAAAACCTGTTAGAGGCCGAACTTTTCGGTTACCGAAAAGGCGCCTTTACCGGCGCCAATGAAAACCGCACCGGCCTGATCGAAGCGGCCCACCAGGGTTCACTCTTCTTAGATGAAATCGCCGACCTGCCCATGATCCTGCAGGCAAAATTGTTACGGGTGCTGCAGGAGAAGGAAATTCGGCGATTGGGAGAGAATACCACCAAAAAAGTGGATTTCCGATTGATATCCGCCACCAACAAGGATTTAAAAACCATGGCTAAAGCAAACCGCTTCCGTGAGGACCTCTACTACCGGCTTGAAGTCCTGCAAATACCGGTGCCGCCCCTGCGGGACCGCATCGAAGATATTCCATTGTTAGCCGAACACTTCCTTAAGGAAAATAACTTCTCCATCAACGACCAGTTCGAATTTCAAAGTATTGTAGAGTATTTGAAAAGCCGCGATTGGCCCGGCAATGTCAGGGAATTGGAATCCACCATCAAGCGGCTGATCACCTATTATCCCGATTTCGAGATTGGGGACAGCGTCACTACCAAAACCGATTTTAGCCTGAAAGCAGCCAAAGATAACCTGGAAAAATCCCTGGTTATCAAAACCCTCAGGGAAAACAACTGGAATAAAATAAAGACGTCCCGCGTCCTTAAGATCAGCCGCATGTATCTTTTCAACCTCATCAAAAAATACAATATCACCCGTAAATAAGCATTCAGCAAGACCTGTGGAAAATATTGTAACATTCGCATGCACCGACTCCGACTTCCCACCAGCAGCAAAAAGCAGAGGACGAGGAAAGAGGAGCGTCGCTTTTTGCAGTCCGAATGTATGCGTTTGTTATGCCTTTTTATGACGTATTCGGGGTCAAGTCTTGTTTTAATACATTTTTTCATAGCAAATGAAGCAAAACAAGACTTGACCCTGATTGCCAATTTAGAATGTCTCAGTCAAAAACGAAACCATGCTAGGTAATTCCCATCTAAATACCTCCGATATCTATTTGAAAAGTTTCCTTATGCTAAATCGCCTGAGGAGGTTTTTAATTTATTACCCATGAATATTTCGGAAATTGACTTGAAATAAAATATTTGATAGTGTACCATTGGTTTTTAGGTATATTTGTGTGTGCTTACGAAATATGAAATTTGTAAAAACTCAAGGACCGTCCCTAATCTATAAAGTTTATGGGGTAAAAGTTAAATAAATGAAGGAAATCATACAAAATACTATTAATTCACTGGAAAAATTCAAAGACCTTAAAAGGATTGAATTTAATAAAAGAACATGTCCTACTGCTATGAAAGTTATTGGAGTCACAGTTCCCAATTTGACAATTGTATTCAAAGAACTTAAGCAGCAAATAAAACCTTTCTCTGCAAAAGAAAAAATTAAAATTGCCATTGGATTGGTTGAAACCGGCATTCATGAGTGTCAAGGATTAGCTTATTGGCTGTTAGGAGAAGACAAGGATTCACTTAAATTCTTAACTAAAAAAGATATAGATATGCTTGGAAAGAATCTTGATAACTGGGGATCAGTAGACAGTTATAGTATACTCTTAGTCGGATATGCCTGGCGGGCAGGAATAATCAATACTTCAAGAATAAAACAATATTTGAGTTCTGAAGATTATTGGCAAAGGCGAATTGCAGTTGTAGCAACAGTCTCTTTAAATAAAAAAGCACATGGAGGAACAGGAGATACCAAAAGGACTCTGGAAATTTGTCAATTGGCTGTTGATGATCATCAAAACATGGTCGTAAAAGCATTATCGTGGGCTCTCAGGGAATTAGCTAAAGTGGATAGAGAATCTGTAGTCGATTTCATGAAGCAAAATAAAGAGAAGCTTCATTCAAAAGTTATAAGAGAAGTGAATAACAAATTGAAATTTGGAACAAAAAATGGTAAGCGCCAAAACACTTAAAATCAAATGATATTCAATTAAAATTATTTATTTCAAGTCTATTTTAGAAATATTCGTAAGCGCAAAATAAAGTACACCCTGCCCCCATTAATTTCCAGATATATTTTTTTTAATCGCTAAAAGTTAAATAAAAGAACTGGTTTTCAAGGCGTTCATGAAATTCTTCCTGTTCATCAGGTATGTCTTTCGGAAAATTGTCAACGACTTATAAACTCAACCAACTCCATTAAGAAAAGAAGGAAAGCAAGGAACCCGAAAATTGTGGCCAGTATCACAAGCAATGAACGATCTTTGAACTTAAATAAGCTAACTGCACCAGTACCAAAAGTGGCTATTCCAGCAATCATCATAAAAATCCCCAGAACAATTATCTCTACACTCCCTCGCCTGACACTTATTATATTAAGGAAAATGTTTAATAATAGCAGGGATATAAGGAAAAGTGCCAACAATACACCAGCCCATTTCCCAAGTTTTGTTTTCGGCATAATTTCCTCCTTTCGGATTTATTTGTAAGCGCTTTCAAAAACACATTAAAATCAATGATACACTATCAAATTTTTTATTTCAAATCTATTTTTAAAATATTCATAGGTGATGGTTTACCTTATCGTGAAATCCTGCCATTTTCGGGCAGAATATTTTTCCACAACTCTGTAAACACTTTAATATAAGGCGTTTACAGAGCAAAATATTTTTTTCAACTTTTAAACTTTTTGGTTCCGGCTCGTCCGGGTTGTGGACAGGTAAATAGTTTACTCTTGCCAGTTAAAGGTTAAAGGGGGGCGGTGTCTTACTTTATTACTTTATCCTTCGTTTTTACTTAGTTGTTTCATTTTGATTTTTCTCAGGGGAACTTTCACGAAATACGGCGGACAGGCAAATTTACACGAAAGTTACCGGTGAAAAAAGGTTTTCAAAAGGAGAAAAATGTATTATAATTAGATATAGCAGTATTAACTATAAAGTAATGTGTAAAAGGAGACATTATGAAAATAAAACCTATCACTTTTCCGGTTCTAATCCTGTTCCTATTTTCGTCTTTCATCGCTTCCGCAGCGAAGAAAAAAGAGGTTAAATCGAAAGACCCGTTTAACTCGACTACCTTCAGCGGACTAAAATTCCGAAATATCGGCCCCGCGTTTACCTCGGGCCGTATCGCCGATCTTGCCGTAAACCCGAAGAATCACAGCGAATATTATGTCGGAGTAGCCGCGGGTAATGTCTGGAAAACCGAAAATTCCGGGACTACATGGACTCCTATATTCGATAAATACGGCTCCTATTCCATTGCCGGTGTTGTGATTGACCCGAATAACACCAACGTGGTTTGGGTGGGCACAGGAGAATACAACAGCCAGCGAGCCATCGGCTACGGGGACGGCGTTTACCGATCTGAAGACGGCGGTAAAAGTTTTAAAAATATGGGATTAAAAACCTCGGAACATATTGGTAGAATTATCATCGATCCCCGCAACTCCCATGTCTATGTGGCTGCCCAGGGCCCCTTATGGGGACCGGGCGGAGAGCGCGGCCTTTACAAGAGCACGGATAACGGCAAAACCTGGAAGGCTCTTTTAACCATCAGCGAAAATACCGGTTTCACCGATATTGTGATGGATCCTCGCAATCCCGATATTCTCTATGCCGCGTCTTACCAGCGCAGAAGAAGAGTGTTTACGTTAATCAATGGCGGCCCTGAGAGTGCCATTTATAAATCTACCGACGCCGGAGCCACCTGGGAAAAATTAAAACCCGGTTTACCTTCCGGCGAGATGGGGCGTATCGGTCTTACTATCTCACCGGCCAACCCCGATGTGGTCTATGCCATTATTGAGGCCGAAGGTAAAAGCGGCGGATTTTTCCGTACCATAAACCGGGGCGCATCCTGGACAAAGATGAGCAGCTACGTCAGTCGCAGCCCACAATACTACAACAGGATCTTTGCCGATCCCAGGGAGGTGGATAAGGTTTATTCCATGGATACAGTGGGCAAGGTAACGGTAGACGGAGGCAAAACCTGGCGGGCCATCGGCAATAAATTTCGTCATGTGGATGACCATGCCATGTGGATCGATCCCGGCGATACCAGTCACTTTTTAATCGGAGGCGATGGCGGTATCTATGAGACCTTTGATGATGGTAAAAACTGGCTTTTTAAATGCAACCTGCCGGTCACCCAATTTTACCGGGTCTCGGTAGACAACGACCAGCCCTTTTACAATGTCTACGGCGGAACCCAGGACAATAACAGCATGGGCGGTCCCTCCAGGACACTCAGCTCATACGGTATTGTAAACTCCGACTGGTTTATTACCAATGGTGGCGATGGATTCGAGTCCCAGATCGACCCGGAAAACCCGGACATTGTCTACGCCCAATCCCAGTACGGTGGTTTAGTGCGCTACGATAAAAAGAGCGGTGAGAGTATCAATATCAAACCGCAACCTCCCAAAGGAGAAGCCTACCGCTGGAATTGGAATGCCCCCCTGATCATCAGTCCCCACTCCCACAAACGGCTCTATTTTGCCGCCAACAAATTGTTCAGGAGCGATGATTACGGCAGCACCTGGACGGTTTTAGGCGGAGACCTAACCCGTCAACTCGACCGTAACAAATTACCGGTAATGGGGAAAATCCTGGGTCCTGACGCGATATCTAAAAATGCCTCAACATCTTTGTTTGGAAATATCGTATCTTTAACGGAATCTCCATTAAAAGAAGGCCTGTTATATGTAGGCACCGATGACGGCCTGATCCGGGTCAGTGAAGACGGAGGGCAAAACTGGCGTAAAATTGAAAAGGTACCGGGCGTCCCGGAGATGACCTATGTAAGCTGCCTGCTCGCCTCCCGGCATCAGGCAGACATGGTTTATGCCTCTTTTGACGGCCGCAAAAACAGCGACCCGGCATCCTATCTCTTAAAAAGTAGTGACCGGGGAAAAACCTGGATATCGCTTAAAGCCAACCTGCCTGATAAGGGGACGGTTTTTACCATCGCCGAAGACCATATCAACCCGGATTTACTCTTCGCGGGAACCGAATTCGGCGTATTCGCCACCATAACCGGCGGTAAAAAATGGGTACAGTTGAAAGGCGGATTACCTACCACATCGGTTAAAGATATCGCCATCCAGAAGCGGGAAAATGACCTTGTACTGGCCACCTTTGGCCGGGGATTTTACATACTGGACGATTATACACCGCTGCGGCATTTAAAAAGCGAAGACCTTAAAAAAGAGGTCATCCTATTTCCGGTTAAAGATGCCCTGATGTTTATCCAGACCCGGGCCAGGTATGGGCAGGGTTCCACCTACTATGCCGCCGAAAATCCTCCTTTAGGGGCGGTTTTCACCTATTATTTAAAAGAAACGATCAAGACAAAAAAGCAAAAACGCAAAGAAGCGGAAAAAGAAGCGAAAAAAAAAGGTGTGCCCATTACTTACCCGACCTTTAAGCAATTGCGAGCCGAAGATGAGGAAACACCCCCATACCTGTTATTCACCGTGACCGATGAAGC
Organism: Candidatus Aminicenantota bacterium; assembly: GCA_023137075.1. GTDB lineage: Bacteria > Acidobacteriota > Aminicenantia > UBA2199 > UBA2199 > JAGLQA01. Next base: position 1,594 of record JAGLQA010000067.1, on the reverse strand, counting down.
GGGAAATATGGTGCGCAGGTTAAAAACACCTGCCAAAGCAGGTATACACAGGATTGCCTGGGATTTTCGCTACCCATCGACAAATCCTGTTGATGAAGACAGTAAAGCCTTCTCCGGCGGCGGCCTCCTGGCACTGCCGGGAAATTACAGTGTCACCATGGGGGAATTTGTTGATGGTGTTTATACCCGGTTGGCAGGGCCGCAGCATTTTGAAGCCAGGGCAATTGAAAATACCACCCTGCCGGCAGCAGATCGCAGAGACCTGGTCCAATTCCAGGGAAAGGTGGCGGAGTTGAGCCGCGTAATACGGGGAACAGGCGAAGTTCTCAGGGAGTTAACCACCCGGATAAAACTGATCAAAGTCGCCCTATCCAACACACCCGAAGCCTCCATGGAATTAATACAGGAAGCCGCGGCAATCGAAAACCAAACTAAGGTGATTTACCGGGCTTTTTACGGTGACATGAGTATCATGAGGAGAAATGCCAACCAGCCGCCATCGATTGGCCGGCGAATCGGCGGATTGATTCGCAGTCACTGGCGGTCTACTTCGGCACCCACCCAGACTATGAAAGACCAATATCGTATTGCCGGTGAAGAATATGAGATTCATGCGGCGAAACTAAAAAAGTTAATCGAAGCCGACCTGAAAAAATTAGAAGAAAAAATGGAAAAAATCGGCGCCCCCTGGACGCCCGGCCGCCTCCCCGAATGGAAGAAGTAGTCCCTTATCAATAAATCTTGACCGAGCCGGCTGAATACTGATCGATAATCGACTTGCAGTAAATTTTCCCACGCTGGGTAACCGTACCGACCAGTAATACAACCGGCCAGAAGTTTATCTTCCTGATGAAAGCGGCCTGGTCCCTGAGGTTTTTCATAAAGTAGAATCGAAACTCGCTGTCATGTATCTCAAAGGGCCTTAATCCCTTCTATCAAATTCAAGGAATAAATATATTATAGTATTATTAATAACAAACAATTTGTCATGACCACTCATAACCCGGACTTATTTGAAACAAAATTTAATCCGGATAAAATCGATATTTTTTCAAGAAAATAATTTTTTTTATTTTTACTATTGCTATATTGTCAAAAAAAGAGTATAATTGCCACTTAAAAGGAGTTTCAAAACTCACAAAAATTGACAAACCAGATATAGTTGTGGTATACACTTTTTTTTATGCTGGCGTAGCTCAGTCGGTAGAGCAGCTGATTTGTAATCAGCCGGTCGGGGGTTCAAGTCCCTTCGCCAGCTGTAGGAATTTGCCTATATAGAGGGCAGGTGGTCGAGTGGTTAATGGCACTGGGCTGTAAACCCAGCCTCTTCGGAGTACGGTGGTTCGAATCCGCCCCTGCCCAATTTGCGGGAGTAACTCAGTTGGAAGAGTGGTAGCCTTCCAAGCTACTTGTCGCGGGTTCGAATCCCGTCTCCCGCTTTGGGAGCCCTCGTAGCTCAGCTGGCAGAGCGCATCCTTGGTAAGGATGAGGTCATCAGTTCAAGTCTGATCGAGGGCTGATTACTTTTGGTCACTATATTTTGTTTTGTTAAATATTCAGGAGGCAATGTATGAGTAAAGAAAAATTTGATAGG
>JAGLQA010000669.1 GCA_023137075.1 Candidatus Aminicenantota bacterium | reverse complement strand
GGGCAGCAGGGCTACAGACCACGACGGAAACCTGACCGACCAGGAACTGAATCTCAATGCCGTTTATACCGGCCCGCTGCAATCAGGCGTTCATCCTTCCTTTTCATTCATTAAGGAATTTTACAATGGCGAGCTCTATGACAGGAAACAATTTTTTTCCATTTTCGAAATGAAACCCTTTGGTGGACTGAGTTTTTCTTTTATCACAATCATAGAGGATGCGGTCGATTATTCCAATTCCCGGCTCGCCGATTCCCTCTGGCTTGTTTCCGGTACGGAATTCGCATTGGGAAAGCATCTGAATGTTAAACTTGACCATACCTTCCAGCGTCTCTCATTGAAAGGAGAAAAAATCTATACAGCCAACCTGTTTCAAACCCGTTTTATCTATAATTTTAACATCAGGTCTTTTGTGCGAGCTATCCTGCAGTATACGGATATCGACCGCAACGTGGCGCTGTACAATTTTGAGATAGACCCGGTAACAAAAGGACTCTTCACTCAATTTCTCTTCTCCTACAAAATCAACCCCCAGACCGTATTGTTCATCGGCTACTCGGACAATCAATTCGGTATGCGGGGCATCGATATCACCCGGACCGACCGCACCTTCTTTTTGAAAATCGGTTACGCTCTCGTTTTATAAAGTTTAGAGCCTGATTCCGCAAACCCTTCCCGTTTCTTTTTTTTCTCTTTCTTGATATAATACATTTTTCCTGCTAACCTCGATATTAGAATCCGATATTAGAAGCATAAAAAAAAAGGAGGAAAAAATGACGGACCCAAAATGTCCTGAGTGCGGCGGTACTGTTTTCAGGGATAAACGAATAATTTCAAGCGGCCTTATCAGGATTGTCTACTGTGATAAATGCGGCCATATCATAGGTTGTATCAGTTTTTCTTAGTGAAATTACCCGTTTATGCCCGGAAGGATTAAATTTGGACAGCGAATCATGGAAATAATTAAATTCATGTTGACAAAATAGTAACATCGTTATAGAATAAACTTTGAATGATAAATAAGATTTGAAATATTTCACTTCAAGTTAAATTCATTTGACCTCAGGTTGTCATATTTCAATCCTATTTAGCATAATTTTAATAAGGAGTCGGTTTCATATGGCTAAAGGCAAAGTTAAATGGTTTAGTGCCAAAAAAGGTTACGGTTTCATCACAGCAGATGATGGCAAAGATTTTTTTGTACATTTCAATGAGATCAAGGGTGAAGGTTTTAAAACCCTTGAAGAAGGAGAAGAAGTCGAATTTGAGATTTCTACCGGCCCGAAAGGTGACCACGCCACCAACGTCACAAAACCCTAAGAACAGTCATAATTTTTTAAGTGTATTCGTGGTTTAATGGTTTTATTTTTTTGGAAGTAGTAAAAAAAATAAGGTAATTAGGTTAATTATATATCCGTTGAAATTCATCGTTAAAAATTCCATAATACTTTCAATAAGATATCGTTACCTGATCCTGTTATCCGTACCAGTGGTGTTCATCCGTCAATCGTTAAGGTGATTCTTTCAGCATCATGAAGAAATGGTATATCGTTATTTTTGCGATCCTCGTTTTTACCGTTCTTGCTTCTATAAAAAAAAGGCGGACATCCCGGAAGGACGGAATAATCAAACGGATTGATGCCTTTATAAACCTGCTCTTCTGGTTTTTACTGGTCGCTTACGGACTCACCTTCCTCTACTGGCTCTACCGGGCCATATTCTAAGCAGACACCTTCCTTCTCAACTCCTGATTCCATTACGGCACGGGAACAAAAAGCCGGAGCCGGCCCCATTCCTACATTTAGCCTACACTAATCTGAATAGTAAGATAGTACTCGCTTTCCATATCCATGAAATAGAGCCAGGCACAGGTGACAGGGAGTCCTGTAGGACGGCCAGGGCCAGGTCTCAGGCTGAAGCCCTAAATCCCGGCAGATTTGATAAGGCCCCTGTATTTTTAATACCCGGAAAAGGGGATTCCGGTATTGTCTGGCTGAAAGAGTATGCCAGTCCTCCTGCAGCGGGTCCCCGGCCCGTAAGCGGGGATAACCGGGCACAGTAAAAAGACCGCAGCAGGGATAAACGAAACCGTCTTCCCCGATGACCAGGTCTTTAAAGCCCTGCCGGCAGGGCTTTTGCCATTTCCGGTGAGCCGGAAGAGGGGAGGACATACCTCGCGAATCCACCGGCGATACCGGGATATGGGGGATAATATGTATCCAGCGTGACCGGCTAACATTCCGCCGGTAAAATCCGGGCAGTGATTTTTTAATCTCCTGTATATAATAGTCAACCGCTTCCTGCCGGTCCGGAAGCCGGCGCAAGGTAAAATTTGTCTCAATGCCAAGGCCTATTGCCTGCTCAACCAGGGCAAAGACCAGGTCTAACGGAACTTTCTTCCGGTGCTCGGCATCGAGGCTAATTCGGAGCGAAAAGTTACCCGCCGCAGCCAATTGTTTCAAATACCCGGGATGGCTGTCAAACCAGGAAGCGCCGGTGAGTATTTCGGAACGATAGCCTGAGCGTGAAGCCAGATCGATCCCGGCTTTAAGCGCCTCAAAGGAGAGAAAGGGTTCGCCGCCGGTCCAGAGGACATAGCCGGAAAACCTCAACCCCCGACCTGCTGTGCCATTACCTGGCGGCAAAGAGCCACCCGGTTTACATGTTTTTTCATTATCGACAAGAGAATCCGTTTCTCGGGCGGAATATTGAGGTGTGTTTATTCTATTAAAAAAATCAATCAGCCACCCCGGGGATAGCTCTCCGCGATTCCCGGGAGAAGCGGCGGCATTACAGGAGGCGCAGCCCACATCGCAGCGGCGGTTCAGGAAAAAAATCAACTTTTGATACCGGTATGCTCCCGAAACCGGGACTTTAACGGAGTTGGCGGCGGGATTAATCATTGAGTAGGAAAAAGATGGCGTCCCCTATTTTGATATTCAACTCCCTGGCCCGGTTCCCCCTCAATTCCAGGACATATTTTGCCGGTTTCTTCGATACGTAAGTCTTACAGGGTTCGCTTTCGCAGGGTGGAACATTGATAAACATATCCACCACCTGTTTGTCCCGGTTTAAATAGATTAAATCTAAATGAACCAGGGTATTTTTCATCCAGAATCCCCGGATATCCTCATCTTTATATGGAAAAAGCATACCAAAATCATCGGGTATGGATTTCCGGAACATCAATCCCCTGATCTGCTTCTCATCCGTATCGGCAATTTCTACCTTAAATTTCTCTTCCCCGATGTAAAGGGGAATCATGGTAATCTTAGCATGTAAAATAGAGGGAAGCATGATCAAAACGAGAAGAAGCGAAATAATCGCATAATGAAACGAAAACTGCCTGCGTGTGCCCGCACCCGGGAAGGCGATTTTTTTTCTTTTCATAATCTATTTATATCATAATTATTTGCGCCGATCAATCTGCCTTCCCCAGGAATCAACAAATCCAGGGGTTTATTGTTGATATTTTTTCTTACCTGTGATAAGTAAATACTTCAGGAGGTAAAATTGGAATTTCCAATTTCGAATATTACTCCAAATAAATGTGAGGAGTTAGACCAATGACACACGACACATCCAAAGATCCACGAATTATAACGGCTCATCTCGCCTGCGTTATACTGAAGAAATCCGTTAAACAAAAACCGGAGGTGCCGCTCAGGGTTACCAGGGATAGGCTCTTCGAGTTGGCATCGGCCTGCGAATCAGCGGTAATGACCCTGATGTATATGTACCAGGACCCGGAAGTCCTGGCCGCTTCGCAGCCGCTGCTAAACCTGTCGGAAGCAGCGAAAGCTCTTGCTGAGGCCTACGAGAAAGTACTCGCCAACAAGGACGACCACTCCCTGCTGAGAGCCAATATTCGCTGGTGTTTGCGGACGCTGAAGGGTTTAAAAGACCGGTTCGGTAATTCCGGCACTACCATTGCGTCCGGAATCGACCTGATGGCCGTACAGGTGCGGAATTTGACAAAAGCAGGGACCTTCTTGAAAACCAGGGTGACTGACGGAATTTCCGATTACACGGTAGTTACCAACCTGAAAGATGTGACAAGCAATTCGGTACTGGCTGCGGCTTTTCTGCCGCCCCGTGAGATCGGCGGAACCGTTTCCGAGGCCATGTTTTTGGGCAGCGGCAAACGGACGGAAGTTCCCGGAACACTCCTCAATGAAGAGCAGGTGGATGCGAAGGAAGCCGGCGCCATTCTTTTTGACGCTGTTACAAAACACTCGAAGTGACCGAACAAAAGAACAAAATCAGGACAGCTTGTTATAGTATTCGGATTACCGGGGAACCGCACACGGATAAAAAATACTAAAATGAAAGAACCGAGCCTCTAATATGGACCCTCTAATGTGTGTTTCAGCCTTGACTTTTTACGAATTTACTCCCTTTATTGCCTTGACTTTTTATTGATTTTCCTTTATTATTGCCTTGTAAAAATGAATTATAATAACTCCGAGTTTTTAAAATGAGGTTAAAAAAAGATTATGGAACGAAAGATAGATAATGAATTAACAAACTGGAAACAGGATAAAAACAGGAAGGTATTGTTAGTGAGGGGCGCACGTCAGGTGGGAAAAACATACTCTATAAGAAAATTAGGTGAAAGTTTTAAGAATTTCGTGGAAGTTAATTTCGAGGAAACTCCTGAAATTAAAACATTTTTCAAGAAATCATTAAATCCCCTTGAGTTATGCGAAAAATTGTCAATCTATTTTGCCACCCCGATAAAAGCCGGAGAGACGCTTCTTTTCTTCGATGAGATACAGGCATGCCCGGACGCTTTAAAATCGCTGCGTTTTTTTTACGAGAAGATGCCGGAACTCCATGTGATTGCAGCAGGCTCATTACTGGAATTTGCAATCGAGGAAATTCCCTCCTTCGGGGTAGGCCGGATAAGATCCCTTTTTATGTATCCCATGACTTTCAGCGAATACTTGATCGCCGCCGGGGAGGAACGGATGGAAAAAGCCATACAAAACGCATCCCCAAAAAATCCACTCTCTCCTGTAATCCATGAAATAATTCTCGACAAAATAAAGGTTTTTCAGTTGATGGGGGGGATGCCCGAGGTTGTAAAGACCTATCTCCGGGAAAGGGATTTGCTGATATGCCGGGAAGTTATCGACGAAATCCTGACTACTATTAAAGATGATTTTGCCAAATACAAAAACAGGTTCCCAACTATTCGTTTACAAGAAGTTTTTGCTTCTATTATTTACCAGGTGGGCGGTAAATTCAAATATTCAAATATATCTTCCGGCCAAATCCAGGTTTACAAAGACGCGTTGGACTTATTAGTAAAAGCAGGACTGGCCTACAAAGTCTATCATACCGCAGCCAGAGGAATACCCCTAGGTGCACAGGTAAATAATAAAAAGTTTAAGGTTCTTTTTTTAGATACCGGAGTATACCAGAGAGTTTTGGGACTCGACCTATCCTCCTATATCATTTCGGATGTTAGGAGTTTGATAAATAAAGGAAACCTGGCAGAATTGTTTGTCGGTATTGAGTTGCTTGCCCACCGTTCATCCCGCATCCACCCGGAACTTTATTATTGGCACAGGGAAGTCAGGTCCAGCAACGCAGAGGTGGATTACGTGATCTCAAAAAAAGGGAAGGTGATTCCCATAGAAGTAAAAGCCGGCACCCGCGGTCAGATGCAAAGCATGCATATTTTTTTAAAAGAACGGGAACTGGATGAAGGATTGCGAATTTCCGGGGAAAATTTTGGCGCCTATGATAATATCAAAACTATCCCGATCTATGCCGTAAGAAATATCCTGCAAGCCGATGACTGAATCCTAATCCTTATAATTATCAAGATGGAAATTATTTTATTCGAGAGCGGCGGGGTGGGTTTAGAGAAAAATTTTTTTCCTGAATCCACACAATTCGATTTTTTTACCGATATCTCCCCATAACCGGTCTCACTCGCCTTAGTACCAGTCTACTATCCAGATATCTTTCCGGGAATTATTATAAAAATTGTTGCCGGAACGCTTAATGATATTCTGCGGCGGCCAATCATTACTGCCGAAATTCCAGATAAAAATACCGAAGTAGTTTCCATAACTGGTGTTGTTTTCCAGGATATAACCGTAAGGTTCCTGGAAATCCTCATCGCTGATTTCGATTCCCGGACCAAGGTTGCCGTAAAAGGTGTTATTCCTGATGGTAATATCGTGTCCGCCGTCAATCCATAAACCGCCATCCCACCACTGGTCTACCGAAGCGTCCAGGTCGTTATTAAATATTTCATTATCTTCCACCAGGACATCAACTCCATCTTCGACCAACATACCACCCCCAATGTTCTCGTAGCAGCGGTTGCCGCGAATCGTACAATCGCGGCAGCCAAAGGTATTGATACCGGTGCCCATTAAGATATCGCGCTGGGGATTGGGCCCATTCTGATAAACCTCATTCTCCGCGATAGACACATTACTGCACTCATCAATATGAATCCCATAACCCTCCAACTCCCAGCTTTTCATTTGAACGGCAAAACCGTTATGATGAACAGTCAAGTTGCGCAAGGTTATTTCCGAACATTCGTAAAAACCGATGCCGATATCCGTGTAATTACGAATTTCCAGGTTTTCAAAGATCAGGTTCCTACACTTTTCGAACCAGATGCCAAAAGCCTCCTTACGCTGACCATCCAGGATGGTTAAATTATTACCTTCCCGCACAGGTGACCCTCTGCCATTCATTGACGCCGCCTTTCGTTCTCCTTTTAAAGTGATAGGCGCGGCGCTGCCGCCGATATTCTCCAGGACCAGGTCTTCGTTATAAACTCCGGCCAGAGCATAGATCGTTTCGCCCGCTTTGACCACTTCGAAGGCCCGGCCCAGGGTTTTAAAAGCAGTATTCTCGCTGCGTCCGTCGTTATCGTCACTGCCATTTTTAGAAACAAAATAATCGGCGACGCTGCCGCAAGAAGCATTTAAAGTACGATTCCTGTCCATTACAATACTTCCATTGGCTGCAACGCTCTTACCATCTACGGTGACATTCAGGTCAGAATACCCGGTTTTTAATGAATATTCAAAATCAACGGATTTATCTACCGGGTAGGAGTACTCACCTGCCGGCGGACTCCCATTAACACCCGTACCGACCCAAACAGTAAGCTTGCGGGTGGAAGGATCCGGGGGATCATCTTCCCCCTGGTCCGACACATTACAACCCGGAATAAGAATCAGGAGAACACACGAAACAACAAAAATTATCCACGAATATTTTTTTCTCATTTTTCCGTCCTACCGGCTAATATGCAATAATAATCCCCTAATGTCAACATAAAAAAATCGGGGTGAGAGGATTCGAACCTCCGGCCTCACGGACCCGAACCGTGCGCGCTACCAGGCTGCGCCACACCCCGTTCCGGTTTCCCTATTTTATCATAAATATTACTCTTTGGGAAGCTTTTCTTTTGCCTGTTTTAGTAAATCAATCAATTCGTCGATCTTATCAGGCTTCACGGTAATGCCTTTTTTTGTGGGACGCCATTCACCGTTATCGGCCAGGTAATAAATCCTGACCGACACGAAATCCTTTCCTCTATAATTGCTGTTTTCTACTTTTAAAGTTTCAGTATCACTTCTTTCAATTTCGCCAATTATCATATTATCACCTCTAAAAATTTTAGTCCCTAAGTATACCGCAAATTTTCACGAAATAAAAGCCCCCTTTTTTTTTTATGATAAAGGAAAGGTATTTTTTAAAAATTTTTATAAATGACTTGAATATAAGTCAATATTATGTTAATTTTCATTATTAAATATTTAGGAGGTAATTCATGAGCTATAAAGTTGCAATTAACGGCTTCGGCAGAATCGGAAGGCTCTTTTGCAGGGCAAGCGCAGACCAGAAAGATTATGAAATAACCGCAGTCAACGATATCACGTCAACCCGGGTCCTGGCCCATCTTCTGAAATATGATTCGGTATTCGGAAAATTTGCTCAACAGGTAGAAGTAAAAGAGAATAGTATTATCATAGCCGGCAAAGAGATCAAGGTGTTTAGCGAGAAGAATCCGGAAAACCTGCCCTGGCAGGAATTGGGAATCGAATTAGTGGTCGAATCCACCGGCTTATTCAGAAAACGAGACGACGCGGCCAAACATCTTAAAGCCGGGGCGAAAAAGGTTATTATATCGGCTCCGGCGACCGAACCCGATATCACCATCGTGTTAGGAGTCAACGACAGCCAGTATAAACACGATCAACATCACATTATTTCCAATGCCTCTTGCACCACCAACTGCGTGGCGCCGGTGGTTAAAGTGTTACACGATAATTTCAAAGTGACCCGGGGCAATATGACCACCATTCATTCCTATACCAATGACCAGAGAATCCTCGACCTGCCCCACAAGGACTTAAGAAGAGCCAGGGCCGCTGCACAGAATATTATTCCCACCAGCACCGGCGCCGCCAAAGCCATTGGAATCGTTTTGCCGGAACTGGCCGGAAAAATAACGGGCAGCGCGATCCGGGTACCCACCCCAAATGTCTCCTTAGTAGACTTAGTCGTAGATTTAAAAAAATCTACAAACGCGGCTGAACTAAAAAAACTGTTCCGGGAAGCAGCCGAAAGGGAACTTAAAGGAATCTTAGAATACAGCGAAGAGCCCTTGGTCTCAACCGACATAATCGGCAATGCCCACTCCTCTATCGTTGACGGAGAATTTATCACCGACATCGATGGTGATATGATTAAAATCCTGTCCTGGTATGATAATGAATGGGGCTACTCCTGCCGGATAAGAGACTTAATCGCTAAAATCTCAAGCTGTTAAAAACCGGCCCCTCTCACTTAAAACTTGGAGGCAAAACCATGACGAAACAACCAGGTATTGAAGATAACGCACTGCTCCGCAAAGCAGCCGAAAACCCGCCGGAAAATTACGTGGTCATTATCGGCGGCACCGGGGCAGCGGACAAAATCCGATATATTTCGAAATTCATGAATAAGGCCAAAAAAATCCTGATCGGCGGTTCGGTTGCCCACACCTTCCTGGCAGCCCGGGGCGAAAGCGTGGGAAATTCAAAAATCGCTGAAGATTGCTTCGAGGAATGCCGGGAAATCCTGAAAAAAGCGAAGGACAAAAAGGTAAGAATAGTCTTACCTTCCGATCATATCGCGGCCCTCCGGGTCGAACCGGAAGTCACGATCAAAATGATAAAGGAGGAAGAGAGTATCCCCGACGACATGATGGGGTTAGACATCGGTTTCGATACCATCAGACTATTCTCCGATGAAATTCCGGATGCCGACCTTATCGTATGGTACGCCCCCCTGGGCGTGTATGAAATAGATACTTTCTCCGCCGGTACGGCGAAAATCGCGGAAGCAGTTGTCGGCTCCTCCGCAGATTCGATCATAATCGGGGAGGAGTTAATCAAGGCCTTCGGGAAAGCAGGCTTGACAGACCGGGTTTCCTATAAAACAACGGCAAGCGCCGCGGTCCTGGAATTTTTAACCGCGAAAGTCGCCAATCCATAAAAAAGAGGTAGAATATGCAAAAAAAATTCATAATCGCAGGAAACTGGAAGATGCATAAGACTGTTGAGGAGAGTATCGACTTTGTCAAAACCCTCAATAATAAGATAGCCGAGAACCCGGATTACGCCCGGAACAACCGGGTGGAAATTCTTGTCTTTCCCCCCTTCACGTCGCTCCACGCACTAAAGGGAATCTCCGGGAAAACACAAATAGGTTCCCAGAATATCTTTTATGAAGAGAAGGGCGCATTCACGGCGGAAATTTCCCCCCTGATGCTGAAAAACCTGGCTACCTATACACTGATCGGCCATTCGGAGAGGCGGCATATATTCGGAGAAGCCGACATTAACATCAATAAAAAAATCAAAACCGCTCTTAAACACAGTTTCACGCCCCTTCTCTGCATCGGCGAAACCTTAGAGGAAAGGGAAGCCGGAAACACCTTCACGAAAATAAAAGCGCAGATCGACCAGGATTTAGAGGGGCTAAGCTCGGAAGCCATCAACAAAATGGTTGTTGCCTATGAACCGGTATGGGCAATCGGTACCGGCAAAACCGCCACCCCGGAACAGGCCCAGGAAGTCCACGCCTATATCAGGGAATTATTGGAGAAAAAAACAGCGGCTTTCCAGGATATACCCCTACTCTACGGCGGCTCGGTAAAACCGGAAAACGCCAGCGACATTCTTTCACAAAAAGATATAAACGGCGCTCTCATCGGCGGCGCCTCCTTGCAAGTTGAGCCGTTTTTTGCTATAATCTCCAGTTCATTTAAAATCGTCGATCAATAGGAGGAAATCTTGGACGCTTTCTTATTGTTTGTACATATAGTTGTCAGTTTTCTGCTCATCGTAGTGGTACTACTCCAGAGTGGTAAAAGCGCCGACTTAGCCGGCGCCTTCGGCGGAGGCGGCAGCCAGTCAACCTTTGGCCCCCGGGGCGCAGCCACCGTGCTCTCTAAAGTTACGACGACTCTGGCAGTTCTTTTCATGCTAACATCGCTTTTATTATGGTTGAGAGCAGATATTAAATCCAGTTCCGGCAGCGTCGTAACGGATGATAAGGTTCAGGAACAAAAAGCCGACGACCTGGCAGGAAAAGACAAATTACCGACCGCTGTCACCGATACCGAAGAAAAAAAAGAACCGACCGATAAAAAAGGAACCACAGCGGAAAATAAAGAGCAAAACGTTAACCCGGAAGAAAAAGTTAAAGAGCCGGAACCGGATAAAGACTCTTAACCCTTCCAACCGATTTCTAATCGTTTTTCAAGATTTCAATCGAAAAACGGGCTCACCTGGATGGTGAGTAAAATGATGCCGGGCATGCGGTTCTAATCCGTCATGTAACGGGATAAGCAAGCCGAGGTGGTGGAAGTGGTAGACACGCAAGCTTGAGGTGCTTGTGGGCGCAAGCCTGTAGGGGTTCAAGTCCCCTCCTCGGCAAATTCCGGAGAGGTGCGTGAGTGGCTGAAACGGGCTGCCTGCTAAGCAGTTGTCCTGGCAACGGGACCGTGGGTTCGAATCCCACC
>JAGLQA010000668.1 GCA_023137075.1 Candidatus Aminicenantota bacterium | reverse complement strand
GGAATTTATAAAAAGCGCCTCGCACTATACGTTCGACTCTATAAACGACGTTGAGAAGAAAGAGTATTATCCACTTTCTTCGTCACAGAAACGGTTGTATATTTTGCAGCAGATCGATCATGGCGGCACCGTATATAACATACCCAACGTTATAAACCTAATAGGAGAAATCGACTTCCGGAGATTCCGGGGGACTTTCAAAAAGTTGATCGACCGGCATGAAAGTTTGAGGACCTCTTTCCTGATGGCAGGAGGTGAACCTGTGCAGAGAGTATACGGCAGCCGGGATATCGAGTTCGATATCGAGTATCATGAAGCAGGGTTTAGGGAACAGGACCGGGAAGCAGGAGGCATTGTCGGGCGGTTTATCCGATCTTTCGATTTATCGAAAGCCCCCCTGCTGCGTGTAGGCATGATGGAAATCGAAGCAGCTTCGCACCTATTGGCCGTGGATATGCATCATATTGTTTCCGACGGTGTTTCGGGGAGGATATTCATCGAGGAATTTATAGCTCTTTACCGTGGGGAAGATTTAGCTCCAATCAGGATACATTATAAAGACTTTTCGGAATGGCGGAATAGTAAAGGGCAGCAGGATGCGATCAATCGGCAGGGGGCCTATTGGTTGGAACAATTTGCGGACGATGTGCCTGTGCTGAACCTAACCGGTGATTTTCCCCGGCCACCGATGCAGAGTTTTGTCGGCAGCGCCGTTAATTTTGGACTCGGGGCTGAAGAGACGGCAGCGTTGAACCGGATCGCTTTAGACCGGGAAGTGACATTGTTTATGGTTCTACTTGCGGTCTTTAATGTCTTGTTGTCACGACTCAGCGGCCAGGAAGATATTGTTGTCGGGACACCCACAGCCGGGCGCCGGCATGCGGATGTCAGCGGTGTTATCGGAATGTTTGTCAATACTTTAGTGATAAGAAATTGTCCTAAGGCAGAGAAAACCTTTGGAGAATTTCTTGGCGACCTTAAAGAAAAAACCCTCGATGCTTTTGAAAATCAGGATTACCAGTTTGAAGATTTAGTTGAAAAGGTATCCGTGAACAGGGATGTAAGCCGGAACCCTCTTTTTGATGTGATGTTTACGCTGCAAAATTTCGGTGAAAAATATGACGATATACCCGAATTAGAAATAGAGAAATTAAAGCTGAAACTCCATGAGAAGGAACGCAATTTATCAAAATTTGATATCACTCTCTCGTGTACCGAAATAGGCGAGATGCTTGATTGCAGGATCGAATATTGTACAAAATTGTTTAAGACCGAGACAATAGATAGATTCATTAGTTTTTTCAGGAAGATAATATCCTCCGTTGCGTTTTTACCTGGTCTGAAAATTTCGGAAATAGAAATGATATCGGAAGAGGAGAAGAAGGCGGTATTATATGGCTTTAATGATACGACATCTTCCTACCCGGTAGAGAGAACGGTTCGCCAATTATTTGAAGAAGTGGTGGATAAGAATCCTGATATGATTGCAATTACAGGGCTTGGTGGGACCGGTGGTGTCTCCAGTGCCCTGGAGTACCAGGCATTATCCTATAAAGAATTCGATGCAAAGGCAGAAGTTATGGCCTGCGTTTTAAGAGAAAAAAATGTAGAAGTCGATACTATTGTGGGACTGTTAGCAGAGCGCTCGGTAGAGATGCTGATAGGAATGTTCGGGATAATAAAGGCAGGTGGAGCATATTTACCTATAGAAGTTCAATACCCGGAAGCAAGGAAACAGTATATGTTAGAAGACAGTAAAACAAACCTGCTGGTAACCACCCGGGATCTATATCAAAACGTTGAAGTCTTCGGAAACCTGAACTTTGAGACGGTATTTATTGAAGAGGTAGAACGGCGTTTGCCCGGTGTAAGGGCAAAATATGGATCTGGCCATTCGGGATCTGAGTCAAGCACTGCGGCCCCTGCAAGTTCTTCGAACCTGGTATACGTTATCTATACATCCGGCACAACCGGGAAACCTAAAGGCACTCTTACCACCCATTATAATATCATCAGGGTAGTTAGGAATACCAATTATATAGAGGTAGGTTCGGAGGACCGGGTTATGCAATTGTCCAATTATGCTTTTGACGGCTCGACCTTTGATATTTTTGGAGCTCTGCTGAATGGTGCCGCCCTGGTTTTGATAAAAAAAGAGCATGTCATAAATGTTGATCAATTGGCGGAGTTGATAAAAAAGGAAGAAATAACCGCATTTTTTGTAACAACTGCCCTGTTCACTACCCTGGTCGATCTGGAATTGGATTGTTTCGAGACCATTAGAAAGGTATTGTTTGGCGGAGAAAGAGTATCGTTAGAGCATTCGAAGAAGGCCCTGAATTACTTAGGGAAAAATAGGGTGATTCATGTATATGGCCCTACCGAAACTACAGTCTATGCCACCTATTATTCGATTGATTCGATAGACGAGGATTTAGGAACCGTCCCAATCGGAAAGCCCATCTCCAATACCACTTTGAATATATTGGACGCTGCGATGAAACCTGTACCTATCGGGATCGCCGGCGAGATTTATGTCGGTGGAGACGGCCTTGCCCGGGGGTATTTAAATAGACCGGAACTGACAGCCGAGAAGTTTATAGATAATCCCAATTCTTCAATTGTTACTCATCATTCAAAACTTCTATATAGAACCGGTGACCTGGCCCGTTGGCTGCCGGATGGAAATGTTGAGTTTATTGGCCGGATAGATCAGCAGCTTAAAATA
>JAGLQA010000667.1 GCA_023137075.1 Candidatus Aminicenantota bacterium | reverse complement strand
CCGTTTCCAGGACCGAATATATATTCCGCTGCGCCCCGGCCATAAGACCGCTTATTTGCCGGATCGTTTTTTTCTCAAATATATCCCTCAAGGTTAATTCCACGTCAAATGCCTTATGGATTTCCGATATTTGGGTTACCGCTTTGAGAGAATCCCCCCCCGATTCGAAAAATGAATCATGAACTCCTATTTTTTCCAGCCCCAGGATTCCCCCCCATATTCCCGATAATTTTTTCTCGGTTTCATTCCGGGGGGCTTCATATTTTGCCCGGGTACCGATTTTTTCATTAAATTTATAGGTGGGCAATCCCAGTAAAAGACCGGCTGTAAAATACCGTAAGGGAAGTAAATAGTTTGCATGCAGCATCCCGGCGGCATCGCCGCTGTCGGCAGCATCGATTTCCCAATGCACCTGAGACAGCAGTGATTGTACTACCTTTTTTTCATTGGAGCCAGGTAAAGTAACAGCATTAGCCGGTACTGTTTTTTCAGTCCCGGGATTTTCCGGGGAAAGCCTTTTTTCAAATTCTTTCATATAGTAAAAATCTACAAACTCGACGGCTTCCGAAGTTTCGGCAAAAGGGTAAACAAAGGTGGTGTACGTTTCGTCCGGTCGCTCCTGCAACTGCCATTTTTCCTGTAAAAACTTTATAAAGGGCATATTTTTGGGGGTCGGGTAATACCGGGCTTCAAGCTTTTCTAGATGCAGCGGTTCGCAGTATTTTCTCAACCCGGCCAGGATCGTTTCTTCTACACCTCGACCCAACACCCGGCAGGAAAGCAAAAAGGTATCGATAAACAAACTGTCTTGCTTCTCCTTTGTTATCACCACCCCAACCAGACCGTAATCGCCGAACCGGTCGCTCACTTCTATCACCCAGCAACGGTTACCGGGTTCTTTAACCAGCTTTAAAATCTCGTCTTCCCGGCGGCGGATGGCGCTCAAATTAAACTGGTTGGTCCTCTGGGTCAATTGCGATACCCGGGGCACCTGGTGCGCCGCCATGATATTCAGGCTGATCTTAAGTTCGAGTCCGGCCAGGAAATCCGTTAACGCAGGCGATCCTTTCTCAGCATCTTTGCGCTTTATCTCGGCCCGGTACATGGTGGTTCGCGTCCGGTCTTCATCCGTTACTTTTATTTTATCAAAGGCCCATACATGTTTTAAAAACAGGGGTATGTTCTCCGGGTTTTCAGGCAGTTGTAAGGTTAACACCTCCGGACAATTACTCCTTACTTCAGCACACTCCACCGGGCTGTCATCTATAAATATAAAACTGTCCATACCAAGGTTCAATTCTTCCGCTAACTCTTTTATATTTTCCGACTTGGGCTGCCAATTGATTATCCAGCCGGTCAGGTGTTCTTTTTTCAATACCATACCGGGATTCTTTTCAAACACTTCCCAGACATCGGCCTCATTGTTCTTACTGCACAGGGTTAATAAAAAACCTTTGTCATGCAGGCGGATCATCCTCTGCTGTAGTTCTAAATAAGGGGGCGCCACACTTACACCTTCGGGACCATCTTCACCGCAGATCCCCTGCCACAAGGTGTTATCACAATCCAGGACGACCAGCTTAAAGGGATTATAATCCATCGCGTAAATCTGCCTGACTATAGTCGAGCCTATGGCCGCGTAAAATTCACTGCTGAAGGGAACATGGCCTTCCCTGTCGGCTACAGGATCAAAAATTTCAGTAATGGCATATAATTCATTTAAGGGGGTAAAATCTACCGGGTAAACATTATCGATTTCTTCGATTATTTTTCTCCAACGCCGGGTTATTCCCCGGAGATAGTATCGGACCTGCGGGCTGAAGGACATATGGGTGGCTGTGGGGAACAGGCCGACAAAATAGGGCGCCGGTTTCGGCTTCTCTTTTATTATTTTTACCAGGCGGTTAAAATCATCCTCTAATTTGTCACAGATTTCTTCGTCGGGTAACTGTAGATCGCGAACCCAGTCCTCGAAACGAATCAACAGCAGGTTAATCCCCTTGTTGGTGGAGAGCAGGCTCTCTTCATCCAACAACTGGGGGAATACCTGGTTATAGGGGGCAAATTCGATATCCATGTGCAAACCAAACTGTTCGCCCCACCACAGTATATGGTTCTCTATTGGTTCCGAGGTGAAGGTGGCGCTCACTGTTAGACCCACCTTTTTTTTTGCTTCGGGGGCATTCCGTTTCCGCTTTTCGGATAATTTTACTTTTTCTTCCTCGTCAAATAACGCGATATCCGCGATCTTAATGTCCGGTTTTTCGATGACTCGATCGATCAGAATTAAAAAATGATCGATGAATCCCCTGATGGTCTCTTCTTTAAACAGGCCGGTATTAAATTCCAGCAGGCAGGGCAAATCCCCCTCCGCGCCCAGGTAGATATCGAGCTTAAAATCAAGCTGGGCTATACGATTTTCCAGGGGATAAGAAGAAAATGTCAGATCATCCATCTCCAGTCTTAAAGACGGGTCCATCTCATTATGAAGAATTAACATGATATCGAATACCGGGTTCCGGGAAAAATCTATTTCATAGTTTAATTTATCGATCATTTTTTCAAAGGGGTAGTCCTGGTTTTCATAAACAGTTATGATTACCTGCTTCGAAGCATCCAGGAAATCCAAAAACCTTTTGTCCGGCTCGACGCGATTCCGGATGGGTAGGAAGTTCCCGAACATACCGATTATTTCCCCCAGGTCCACATGACTCCTGCCACTGACCAGGGAACCGGCAATAATATCCTCCTGGTCACTGTATTTTGCGACCAGTAGGAAGTAAATGGATAAAACCAGGATATTCAGGGTAATATTTTTCTCTTTTGCGAAAACATTCATCTTTTTCGTGACTTCCGCCGGGATGGAAAAGGCCATTTCGCTGCCTGAAAAGCCTTGCTTCTCAGGTCTTCTGAAATCAAGGGGCATCTGCAGCTTCGGTAGTTCCCCTTTTAAGTGCTCTAACCAGAATGTTTCCTGCTCTTTCATAAAATGACTGTCGAATAACCTGCTTTCCCAGGCAGCGAAATCGTTGTACCGGATCCGCAGAGGCGGTAATTTTTGCCCGGTATACAGCCCGGCAAACTCACGAACCAGGATATCCATCGATACGCCGTCGGAAACAATATGATGCATATCGAATAAGAGGACATGCTCGTTCTCCTGCACGCGAATCAACCCGACTCGAAAAAGAGGAGCGCAACTCAGATCGAAGAGGCGGATGAAACGATCGACTAAATAAGTAATGGTGTTTGATGAATCCGGGATTGATTGTAGGGGCAACCCTTGCGGTTGCCCGTTAATGATCGAAGAATCATGGGCAGGGGCAAGCCCGGCCCCTACACTTTCATAATATTCGAT
>JAGLQA010000666.1 GCA_023137075.1 Candidatus Aminicenantota bacterium | reverse complement strand
CTTGTGAAACCCCGGCTACTAAATAGCCGTTTTCATTAAGTGAGGTTTCGGTTTCGATCAGTGTAATCTTGTATTCACGCAGCCTGAGATTCTTGATATCGATTGTCCTTTTCCCCACCCTATCCCCTTTGACTTTAACACCATAAAGCCTTAAA
The DNA here is from genome assembly GCA_023137075.1 of Candidatus Aminicenantota bacterium. Lineage (GTDB taxonomy): Bacteria > Acidobacteriota > Aminicenantia > UBA2199 > UBA2199 > JAGLQA01. Next base: position 4,122 of record JAGLQA010000666.1, on the reverse strand, counting down.
GTGAGATGGGAAAGTTTCGTCAGTAGTGTTAGAGTATGGTCATCCGAACCCTCTTTAACGGTAATCATCGAAACGCCGTCCAATTTATAGGATTTAAAACTTAATACGCTCTTTAACTCGGCCAGCACCTTTTTCAGATCTTTGTTTGTGATGTTATCTCCATTGCCCTCGTTTGAAGCGGTGACGGTGAAGATGCGGAAAAGGATTCTTTTCTTCTCTACATCGATTTTTTTCAGCAACCTCTCAAATTCGGCAACCTTATCCTTGAAAATCCGCACCGTGAACATATTACTATCTCTATCGGCGGAAAGGTGTTCAAAATAGTACCTGAGAGATTTTTCAACATCCCGGGGAGTAATATGTTTCAAGAAGTAGGTCCTGACTTCAGGGTGGTAACCCGGCCTGATTACTTTCGTTGGTTTTTCCGCTTTTGTTTGCTCTTCGGCAAAACTGTAACTGCCGGCCAATAGCAGCAGGATAAAAAGTAAAATCAATAATTTTTTCATGATTGTTTTCTCCTTAATTTAAAATCTTTTTTTTGAAACCAGATAATTTTTATGTTTTTATCTTTTAATTCAAATTCGGTTCTAATTTCGGAAATCGGTACCGGCTCGATAGTATTTTTCTTAAAGGGCTGGAAGGTAAAGAGGGCTGCTATTATGACTGTCGCTGCCAGAACTGCCGCTGCCGGGTACCAGGAGAGAAACCACCTGCGCGGCCCTGTTTTGCTCTTGCCCCAATTTTCCAGGTCGCGATTCAGTTTATCTTCAACGATCGGCGGTATTTCGTATTGGACCGCTTGCACCAACCGGGAGATTTCTTCATCGTCGATTTTATATTTCCGGTTACCGGTATTGTTTTTGTCATAATTTTTCATTTTTTACTCCTCACGCCTAATTTCTCTCTTATTATTTCCCTGGACCGGTTCAGGATAAATTTTATATTACCCTCTTTTAAACCGGTGATTTCTCCGATCTCTTTGATCGAGAATTTATTATCGTAAAACAGGAAAAATACTTTCCGCTGTTTCGGTTTGAGTGTTGCGGCAGTGTCATAAATATCTCTTATCAGCTCGATTTCATCCGCAAAACCTTCCCCCCAGAGCGCACCGGGCTCCCGGTACCCGGTTTTGTCCTTATTCTTCCGGAAATACCCTTTGATCTCGTTGTGAGCTATGGTAAATATCCAGGTTTTAAACGAACGGTTTTTTTTGTAGCTGTTTATATATTTTAATGCCCTTAACACCGTCTCCTGGAAGACATCGTCGGCATCTTCGGAAAAGTTCAGGGCTTTAAAGATAAAGTTATACAGGTTTTCTTTCACGGGATTCAACATCTCCCGGAAGGCGGCTGTACTCACTACTTTCTCTTTTTTTAAAAGGGGGTCGGCGACCCCAACTGCAAAATGGCCTGCAAGCAACTTAACCGACAGGCATAACACAGAAGTTTGTGTTTTTATCAAACTTCCACAAGATATTAGTAAAGAGAAGGTATCTTTAAGTACCGGGGCAAAACCCAAATGTAAAGTCATTTCAGCATCTTTCATATCCTTTATATCACAAAAGGAACAAAAAGGTTAGATAATATCAAATTTTTTTTGCGCCCGGAATACTCTGTCAAACATAATTAAGATTTAAATCGACGTAAAATCTTTACCTCCCGGCTTTTATATCGTATAATTACTAACTAGAGGAAATGAATGCAATGAAAGAAAAAGTATATTTTATAAAAATGCAGGACAAAGAAGATGACCGGTCCCTTTGCAGGAAACTTAAACACGCGTTAGAAAAAAAAGATTTTTTTTCATTTATCGGCCCCAAAGATCTGACCGCCGTTAAAACCCATTTCGGGGAAGAAGGTTCCATCGGTTATGTACGGCCTCTTTATTTTAGTATGATGGGTGAGTTAATCAAGATGAAAGGAGCCATTCCTTTTTTAACGGAAACCTCTACATTGTACAGTGGCCGGCGAACAAATGCCGCCGACCATATGACGCTCGCTTATGACCATGGTTTTACCTTCGAGGAGACCGGTTTACCGATTGTCATGGCCGACGGCTTGATCGGAGACGATGAGATAGATGTCGAAATCCCGGGAAAGATCTATCAAAAGGTGAAAATTGCCGCCCTGTTGGTAAAAGTCCAGGCTGTTATCATGGTTTCCCATCTTACCGGTCACCTGGTAGCCGGTTTTGGCGGGACACTAAAAAATATGGGTATGGGTTGTGCCAGCAGGAGGGGAAAATTGGCCCAGCATTCGACGGCCAAACCGTCGATACGGAAGAATAAATGTACGGGCTGCGGCGAATGTTTGAAATGGTGCCCGCAAAATGCGATTTCGCTTGTGAACAAAAAAGCGGAGATTAAAAACAACCTGTGCATCGGCTGCGCGGAGTGCCTGGCTGTTTGCCGCTTTGACGCGGTGGGGTATAACTGGTCGGAGACCTATGTGAATTTACAGAAAAAAATTGTCGAGCATGCCTGGGGGATGGCAGCAGCGAAAAAAGGGAAAATCATCTATATAAATTTTTTAAACCGGGTAACGAAGGATTGTGATTGTATGGGAAGATCAACCGTCATATCGCCGGATCTCGGGATTTTAATCTCCTATGATCCGGTAGCCGTAGATGCGGCTTCTCTTGACCTGGTAGAGCAGAGGGCAGGCAAAAAGTTATCGCAAATTGCCTATGACATCCCCTATCGTGTCCAGATCGATTATGCCGGGGAGATCGGTTTCGGCAGTCCCCAGTATGATCTAATAGAACTGCAAATCCCCTGATTCTTAAATTTTTTGTAAAGCCGTCCGGGAGGACTAAATGATTTCAAAGACGCAAGCGCTCATACCTCTCGTTGACAATATCTAAAAACCGGTCCTTCTCGTCCTCTTCTAATGCAGAAAAAGCGGTAAGTTCTTCTATAATATCTCGCCCCTCTTTGAAACGGGAACGTATCTTATCATAGGATTTTTCCGGGATTCCTAGATAACCGGATAATTTTTTAAAATCCTTTCCGGTAATGTTATTTCGTCTCCCATTCATGGGCAGGGCGAGGTCTTCTTCTCCCGGGATGACTAATTTCGATGAGACGATGTCATAGGCAGGGGAAAGCCTGATGTCTCCCGCATCGTCATATATGATCGAAAAATTTTTAACATGAGCATCGCCATTCCCAATAATGAAAAAGAACAAAACCCTCTCAAAAAAAAGTTGTACATCTAATCCCGGAAACAAGGATATTTGCTTAAGTTTCTGCCCTATCTGCTCAATAGAACCGGAATACTTATCCCTTTTTCCAAGTACCTGGAAGAAATCTTCCTGGTGTATCTTTTTTCCTTTTAAACGATCATACCTCTTTACAATATAAGCGGGGCTGCCGTCACTCAAGTTCATCAGGCAGTGAGGCGGAACTTCAATTCCCAGGTTTGCGGCAATCGTCATGCACAGGGTCTCATTTTGCGGCAGGTTTCTAAAGGTTTGTACCTGGGGCTTCAGGATATGACTGCCTCCTTCAGCGGTTACCTTGAGTTTTTTATTTTTCTTATTTAAGCTTATAGACAGCTTGGGCTGGACACCGGAAATCGAAAGTTTCCCCACCATCTGCTGTGCCTTTATCGAAACTTCTCTTAAGGAAAGGTCAATGTCAGGTAAATAATTCACCCCAAAAAGTTTTCGTAAGCAGGATGGGTGAAAACTTTCCTTCTTTTTTATTTCTTTTCCGCAGGAAAGACACCTGTGCATTTTATTTAATCTCCCTGATGGACACAGCGCCCGGTGTGTCCCGGCAAGTAGAGAGCAGCAGCCCGAACCTATCTTTCTTATCGATTTTTAACGCTGTCGAGACAATATCTAAATACCAACCCTCGGGGAGAAGCCCGGCAAAAAACGGAAAAAGTTCGCTGTTTTCGTATACGTCACCGGTTATCGGGAAAGATACGGAAATGGGCTTTCCCTCTTTCTTAAACTCTTTATTATAAATGAACCTGAATCCTTTTTCATATTCTTCAAGAATACCTGCTTCCATGTCTCGATAGTAAACCATACATTTTTTAAATCTACTCTCTTGCATTTTTTCTACCTCTATAGACCACGAGATTTTCCGGTTCTATGCCCGTTCATTCTTGATCG
>JAGLQA010000665.1 GCA_023137075.1 Candidatus Aminicenantota bacterium | reverse complement strand
AAACCGTTTACCCATTGAACGATCAGGAATTTATGCTCTTCCACCCGAATCTCTCCTGAACAACTGGTAGAATCCTTCCAGGAATATGGCAAGGATGATTATCGATAATCCCAGGATGTAGAATAATACAGCTTTTTCGGATATCCGGGACACACCGTAAAAAATTACGGAAATCACCACAATTTTCAAAAAGGCGGCCAGGAAGAACAACCCCTGGCCTTTTCGTTTGGTTAGGATTCGGTCTATTATCTTAATCATTAGTAAATATCCTGATAGGCTTACGACTGCGCCGCAAAGAAACATTATACTATAAATGCCGCGTTTTGTAAAAAGGTAAATGGAACAAATTAATAAAACCTGGAGGATACATGCAAATTGAATTATTCTCGTAACCGGTTTCCCGGAATTATTTTCTTTTATCATATTGTTTCGTGACTTTGAACAGGTTCCAAAAGCCGGCGGCGATCCCGTATAGGGTAAAAATGATCAATAAATAAGGTGAGGTTTTAAATAGTTTATCTAAAAAATAACCCATCGCCAGGCCAATGGCGATGGAGGTGGGAAACATTAAACCAATCGTGGAATAAGCTGCCAACTTCTTCTTTTCTTCGGATTTATCTTCATTCATTACCGTCATTCCTGATTCCGCTTCGAGCGATGAGGGCTAAATCCGTGCCGCCGGATTAAAAATCATCATCATTTTCATCTCCGACCTTATATCCGGAGAGATCTTCACCTGGGGTCTGGTTCTCGTAACCATCTTCATCATAAAATTCGATCGGATCAAAATCCTCTTCGCCGAATTCATTCTTCCTCAGGTCAATATTTTTTAAAAACTCTTTCTCATCTTCGAAGTGCCGGATATAATTGTTCTCTGATTCGCTGTAGTACAATTCAAGGTAGTCCTCCTCAATGGTACAGAAAACAGCCATCTGCTCATTGGTATCGAGGTCGCCGATAACTTCCTCCATCTTTGCCACCTGTTTTATGGCGTTCAGTGTTTTCCACGACACGACTTCAATCTGTTCCATGTATTTACTCCTAATTTGGATTTCATATTGTATTATTTATAGTTAATAATTCTATTTGTCAAGTGTTTTTTATATTTTTTTTCAGATAAACCCCGGTGATACTTTCCGGGTTCTTTTTTATGCCCGGTAAACTTCCCTGGAAGACTAAGTAACCACCTCTATGCCCGCCCTCATGCCCTAATTCTATAATATAATCCGCGTGTGCGATCAGGTTTACATTGTGTTCGGCAGCCACCAGGGTATTGTCGTTCCGTCTAATTTTATCGAACAGGTTTTTCACCATCCCAATATCATGGCCGTGCAGGCCAAAGGACGGCTCGTCGATCAGGAAAAGAGTATTCCGTTTGTTCATGTTCAGATATTTTAGAAGTTTGATCCGCTGTAATTCACCGGCAGACAAGGTCTTTAACTTCTGCCCTACTTTGATATAGCCTAAACCGTTCTCCACTATATTCATCAGAATTTGCCGCTGTTTTAAGGGAAGATCATCCCCTGTCAATTCTATAAACCGGTCGATTGTTAAATCCAATACCTGGCTGATGTTCTTCCCCTGGTATTTAATTTTTAACACATCGTAGCGATAGCCTTTCCCGGAGCAGTCGCTGCATATTACCTTCACCGAAGGTAAAAATTGCATCTCGATCTCTATATGTCCCTTGCCCTTGCATTGTTCACATCTCCCGAAGGGAGAATTGAAGGAAAAATGGCCGGGCGAATACCCGCTGATTTGACTCTCTTTCCGGGCGGCGAATAATTCCCTGATAGAGGCAAAAAAACCGAAGAAACCCGCGGCAATGGTGTTTGATTTCACATTGCCGACACCCGGATCAATAAACACGATCTCCTTTATTCCTGCCAGGTTATTTTCCCCGGTCTCTTTCAGGTTTTTGTTTTTCAAAAAGATCTCGTTGAAGAGCAGCGTGGTTTTGCCGACACCGCTGACTCCGGTGATAGCGGTGAACGAATGGACCGGAATCTTAAAATCGAAATGCTTCAAATTGTGAGTCGATGCCTTTTTAAAATATAACCAATGATTAAATCTTTTCCCTGTTTTCGCAAATAAAACAGGCCTTTTGAAAAACTTTTGCGTAAGGGTGGCCGAACCCTTGAAAAATTCACGGCCGGACCCGTAAAAAACCAGTTCTCCTCCCTCTCCCCCGGATAAGGGACCCAATTCCAGCACATAGTCGCAATATTTTACTACATCTTTGTTGTGCTCGATCAGCAAAACGGTATTGTCATTGGCCTTTAGATTCACCAGGAATTTTTCCAATTTTTCATAATCCCGGGGGTGTAGATCCGAGGAAGGCTGGTCGATAATCAAAAGGGAATCGGAAAGGGTGGAACCCAGGATAAAAGCCAGGTTGATCCGTTGATACTCACCCCTGGAAAGGGTAAAACCGGGACGATCCAATTCAATGTAAAAAAGGCCGCTGTCCACCAGGTAGGCGAGTCTTGCCTCGATATCCCGGAACACATCCCCGGAAATTTTTTTCTTAAAATCCCGGTCATCCAATTTTCGGATAAAATCATAAGCCTCTTCTATGGAAAATGCAAGAAACTCCGCGATATTCTTGCCCTTAATCTTGAAGGCCCGGGCAATTTTGTTAAAACGGGTACCCCGGCACAGGGGGCACTTTTTATAGGAGGTATAGCGGCTCAACAGGACCCGGGCCTGTACTTTGTAGGTTTTTCGCTTCAACCGGTCGAAAAAACCTTTAATCCCTTTAAACTCCCAATCCCCGGACATGAGGAAATCCAGGTTCTCTTCGGACAGGCGTTTCATCGGCAGGTTAATATCGATGCCCCGCTCAACGGCCTTCTCGATCATTCTTTCTTTAAAGCGCCGGGTTAGGGC
>JAGLQA010000664.1 GCA_023137075.1 Candidatus Aminicenantota bacterium | reverse complement strand
AAATTCGCTGCGCGCTTTTGAAGAACAGGAATACCAGTATGAAGCCCTGGTGGAAAAGATTGAGAAAGCAAGAGACAGCAGCCGTAATCCGCTCTTTGATGTGATGTTTGTACTGCAGAATATGGATATGCCGGAATTAGAGATGCCCGGCCTGAAGATAAAACGGAATCTCCAGGAGGACCGGGCATCCAAGTTTGATATGACCTTGTATTGTGAAGAGAAGGGCGACAGCCTGGTTTTTAAACTGGAATACTGTACGAAATTGTTTAAACCGGGCACTATAGCAAGGTATATAACCTATTTTAAAAATATCTTATCTGCCCTTGTTACTGATCCTGCACAAAAGATCGGAGCAATCGAATTTATAACCGGGAAAGAAAAGCGTGAGATTCTCTATGATTTTAATGATACTGAAGTCGCATATCCGCGGAAAAAAACCATTTGCCGGTTATTCGAAGACCAGGTGGCAAAAACCCCGGAAAAAACGGCATTGCTGCAAAGTTCGGAGTTATACCGGCGCTCGTCCCGCGAAGAGGCCGGCAGCGGCGGCAGGGGGTTGACCTATCGGCAATTGAATGAAAGAACCAATCGTTTGGCCCGGGTTTTGCGGGCTAAAGGAGTGAAAGCCAATTCGATTGTGGGGATTATGTTAGAGCGTTCTATCGAGTTGATCGAAGGGCTTTACGCTGTTTTAAAAGCCGGGGGCGCTTATTTACCCATTGACCCCGAATACCCGGAAAGCCGGATCCTCTCCATGTTGGAGAACAGCCGGGCGTTAATGTTGCTAACCGGTAAAGAAGTGGTTAGAAGAAAGAATTTACCCGCCATTCCACAGGAGATCGTCCATATAGATGAAATCTCCGGGATAATTACCGGTCAACCCGGTGAGAATATCCAGCCGCTCAGTCAACCCAAAGATTTGATCTATGTGATTTTCACTTCCGGTTCCACCGGAATTCCCAAAGGAGCCGGTGTTTATCAACGCAGTTTTGTCAACCTGATGAACTGGTTTGTGACGGATTTTGCCTTAAATGAGACGGACAGCAACCTGTTGATGACCTCTTTCAGTTTTGATTTAACCCAGAAAAACCTATATGCTTCACTGATTTTAGGCGGGACCTTAAACCTTCCGGCCATTAATTATTTCGATCCCGGTGAAATTTTACGGGAGATAGAAGAGAATAACGTCACCTGGATCAATTGTACCCCCAGCATGTTTTTCCAGTTGATCGAGTTTTGCAAAGAGGATGAATTAAAAAAATTGGAGACCCTGAGGTATGTTTACTTAGGAGGCGAGCCCATTTCGATAGCGATGTTCCTGAAATGGTTGGATTCGGACTATTGTCATGGTGAGATCGTTAACACCTATGGCCCCACCGAATGTACCGATATCTCCAATTCTTTCCGGGTAAGGGAACCACACCGCTACCTGCGGGAACCGGTTCCCATCGGTGCGCCGATTTTCAATGTAGAATTGGTAGTGGCTGACCGCAACCTGCAATTGCTGCCCGTGGGTTTTGCCGGGGAATTATTAATCGCGGGAGACAGTGTCGGCATCGGCTATATCAATGACCGGGAGTTGACGGAACGGAAGTTTGTTCGCTGTTCCTTTGAGGAGGGAAAGCCCGCCCGGATATATTACCGCACCGGGGACCTGGTAAAGTGGCTGCCTGGCGGTGCCACTGAATTTATCGGCCGGATGGATTACCAGGTCAAGATCAGGGGATTTCGCATCGAAATCGGTGAAATCGAAAGCCGGTTGCTCGATCATGAAGAGATAAAAGAAGCCGTTGTCACAGACAGGAATGATGAATCCGGTGGTAAATACCTGTGTGCTTATTTTGTTCCCACCGGTTCTTTGCCCCCTACTGCCACGGAATTACGGGAAAATTTATCCCGCACCCTGCCCGATTATATGATCCCCTCTTATTTTGTGCAATTACGGGAGATGCCCTTGAATCCCAACGGTAAAGTCAATCGCAAAGCGCTGCCTGTTCCTGAGATTCTATCGGAAAAGGAATATACCGCGCCTCGCAGTGACCTGGAAGATAGCCTGGCAAAAATATGGGCAGAGGTATTGGGAATAGAAAAAGGACGAATCGGCATCGATGATAATTTCTTTGAATTGGGAGGTCATTCCTTAAAAGCCGCGGAATTAACGGCCCGGATTCATCAGCAGTTGAATGTAGAGATAGCGCTAAGGGAAATATTTCGCATCTTTACTATCAAGAGTTTAGCGGAATATATCGGCCGGGAGCGGAAGAGTCACTACGTGACGATTGCGTTGGTAGAAGAGAAGGAGTATTATTCCCTATCCTCGGCCCAGGAAAGGTTGTACCTGCTGCAGCAGATGAACATGGAAAGCACCGTTTATAATATCCCCTTTGTCGCTTTACTGGAAGGTGACTTAGATAAGGAGAAGTTACAAGAAACTTTCCTGCAGTTAATTGAGAGGCATGAAAGCCTGAGAACCACTTTTCACATGTTAACAAAGGAACCGGTACAGAAAATTCACAAGCCCGAAGACATCGAATTCAAAATCGAGTATTTTTCAGGTGTAGGTGCAGGATTGCCTCAACAATCAATCCGGGATTCATCAAACACTATTGCTCATTTAGTCGGTCACTTTGTCCGCCCCTTTGATCTATCTGGAGCCCTACTGCTGCGGGTAGGTTTGATTGCCCTTGAAGAGAAGAAGCATATTCTGATGATGGACATGCATCACATCATAACCGACGGAACCTCCATGGATATGTTGAAGCTGGAGTTTATGACCCTCTTTGCCGGGAAAATCTTGCCTCTCCCGGTCAAACAATATCGAGATTTTGCAAAATGGCAGAACGCAAAAAAGGAAAGTGAATCTATCTCTGAACAGAAAAAGTATTGGCTCGATGAATTTGCCGGGGAAATTCCGGTACTTGATTTACCCACCGATTTTCTTAGGCCGCCTATCCGGGATTTTTCAGGGGATACCTTGGCCTTTCATTTAGATACCCCGGTGACCAAAGCGTTAAACGCTTTAACCGGAAAAGAAGGTGTCACCCTATATATGACTTTAACGGCTCTGTTTAATATCCTGTTGGCCCGGTTAAGTGGGCAGGAAGATATTATAATCGGCACACCCGCAGCCGGCAGGATTCATTACGACCTGAAACCGTTAGTCGGCATGTTTGTCAACACCCTGGCCTTGCGCAATTATCCTAGGGGTGAAAAAATGTTCCGGGAATTTCTTCAAGAGGTAAAAAGCAGTATTGTAGAAGCCCAGGAGAACCAGGAATTCCAATTTGAAGACCTGGTAGAAGCAATTGATATAAACCGGGACGCCGGTCACAACCCGCTCTTTGATGTAATGTTTGTGATGCAGGACCCGGACACAGCGAGAATTGAGATACCCGGCTTAATGCTGTCTCCCTATAAATTCACTACGAAAAGCGCCAAATTTGACATGACCCTGGTTTGTGAGAAAGCGGTGGACGGGTTGTTCTTGACAGTGGAATATGCCACCAGTCTTTTTTCAGCCCGAACCATAAAAAGGTTTGTGACCTATTTTAAGAAAATCATGACCGGCGTATTAGGGGATACCAGTATCCGCATACGGGACATTGATATGCTGTCGCCGCAGGAGAAGCGGCAATTGTTGGTCAATTTCAACCAGGTTGCAAGCGGTTACCCGGTAGATGAAACCATCTGCCGGTTATTTGCCAACCAGGTAGAGCGAACGCCCTTGAATCCGGCCATTAACGCTGCCGGGAAAGAATTAAGCTTCCGGGAACTGGATGAAAAATCCGGTATGCTGGCATTTTTCCTTATAAATCATGGAATCAAACCCGACGAACCGGTGGCCCTGATGGTTGAACCCTCCCCGGAAATGATTATTGCTATAATTGGTATATTAAAAACCGGAAGTGCTTATATACCCCTAAATCCCCAAGCCCTGGTCAAGAGAACAGCCTATATTCTGAATGATTGCAATATCAGGATATTGCTCACCACCAGGATGTTATTCAGGACAAATGAGGCATTTCAAAATCTACAGGTTGATACGATTTTCATAGATGAAGCGGGCAGCAGGGTAGGGTCACGGCGTGCCGTGCCTGTGGAATCCCCCGGAGGGATGGCCTACATCATCTTCACCTCCGGTTCTACGGGTAAGCCCAAAGGTGTTCCTATCTCTCACGTCAACCTGAGTCCGCTGCTGCAGTGGGGCTGCCGGGAATTGGAAATCGGCCCCGATGATCGCACGATACAGAACCTATCCTATTATTTTGACTGGTCCGTATGGGAGATATTTATCACCCTCACCACAGGCGCCTGTTTATACCCGGTCCCCGCCGACGTATTGTTAAATCCCGACGCATGTACCGACTTTATAATTGAAAAGGAAATCACGATTCTAAATATCACGCCATCGCAATACCGCTACTTAGTGGACCGGGAGAAACGGCTACACACCCTCAAGTATTTATTTATCGGGGCGGAGAAGTTGGATTATGACCTGACGGAGCGCAGCCTAACTTCCGTAAAAGAAAATTGCCGTATATTTAATATGTACGGTCCCACCGAAGCCACCATCATAGCGGCGGTGCTGGAAATCGATAAAAAAAGGTACCTGGATTTCAAAACGCTCTCCAGTATCCCCATCGGAAAACCGATCGGCAATACCCGGCTCTTCATATTGGATAGATATTCGAACCTGAGCCCTGTCGGTGTAACCGGTGAATTATGCATATCCGGAGACGGCATTGCTCACGGTTACCTGAACCGGCCAGAATTAACCGTGGAAAAGTTTGGGGCGAATCCCTATGCCGGAGGGGAGTCGGCAGCCCGGCGTGGATTAGAGCGAATCTACCGAACCGGTGATTTATGTCGCTGGCTGCCCGACGGAAACATCGAATTTTCAGGTAGGATCGATCAGCAGGTCAAGATCAGGGGCCACAGGATTGAATTGGGTGAAATTGAAAACCGGCTCTTGGAGCATGAATTGGTGAAAGAAGTGGTGGTTCTCCATAAAGAAAACGATGCTGGAGAAAAATACCTCTGCGCGTACATCGTCGAAGCGGAAAACATAGTATCTCAATCCGGCGGTTTAAGTGTAGAGGCGCAGGGGGTCGTGCTCTCAGACCTCAGGCAATTTCTATCTCGCCTCCTGCCCGATTACATGGTGCCTGCTCATTTTGTCTTGCTGGAAAAAATCCCTCTGAATCCCAACGGTAAAGTCAACCGCAAAGCGCTGCCGGTTCCTGAAATCCTATCGGAAAAGGAATATACCGCGCCTCGCAGTGACCTGGAAGATAGCCTGGTAAAAATATGGGCAGAGATATTGGGAATAGAAAAAGGACGAATCGGCATCGATGCTAATTTCTTTGAAATGGGCGGTCATTCCTTGAAGGCCACGCTGTTGGTCTTTAAAATCCAGGAGAAGTTAAGCAGAAGAGTTCCACTGACAGAAATATTTAAAACTCCTACTATAAGAGAGTTAGCCGGGTATATCAGGGCAGCCCAGGTAGATGAATATACAGCCATCGAACCGGCAAAGAAGAAGAACCATTACCCGCTCTCAGCCGCCCAGAAAAGGCTCTTCATTCTTAACCAAATGGAGAAAGATACCATCGGTTACAATATGCCGATCGTGGTATTATTGAAAGGTAAACCGGAAAGAGATCGATTTACCGAAACCTTCAGGAAATTGATAGTTAGGCATGAAAGCTTACGCACATCCTTTCATCGTTTGGATGAAGAATTTGTGCAGCGGGTACATGATCCCGAGGATGTTGAATTTGAGATCGAATATCATGAAAGTGTAGGGGCACGGCGTGCTGTGCCCGGAGAATTCCCCTCCACCGGAGGGGTGGCCGCAGGCCGGGGTGGGTTAGATTCTGAAACTCGCAGCACGCAATTCATAACGGATATCATCGACCGTTTCATTCGCCCCTTCGATCTATCCGTGGCTCCTCTCCTGCGTGCCGGGTTGATCCCCCTGGAAAAACAGGAACATATCCTCATGGTCGATACGCATCATATAATATCCGACGGTACATCCTTAGGTATTATAACCGGGGATTTTATGACCCTCTATTCAGGAAAAGAGTTAACACCTTTACGGATTCACTACAAGGATTATTGCGAATGGCAGAACTGCGACGAGCAGAAAAAATCACTGCAGCAGCAGGGAACCTACTGGCAGGAGAGATTTGCCGGGGAAATCCCGGTACTTGATTTACCTACGGATTATCCGCGGCCCGCGGTGCAAAGTTCTGCCGGTAGAACCGTTTTTTTTGAGATCGGCCCTGAAGAAACGGCTTCATTAAATCGCATCGCCTTAGAAAAGGGAGCCACATTGTACATGGTTTTGCTCGCGGTTTATAACATTCTTTTAACCAAACTCAGCGGTCGGGAAGACATCATTGTCGGAGCGCCCACTGCCGGACGCCGCCATGTAGACCTGCAAGGCATCATCGGTATGTTTATCAATACGCTCAGTATGAGGAATTTCCCTGCCGGGGACAAAACCTTCCGGAATTTTCTGCAAGAGGTAAAAACCGCTACCCTGGAAGCCTTTGAGAACCAGGACTACCAGTTTGAAGACCTGGTTGAGAAAGTTCAGGTCAGCCGCGATGTCAGCCGTAATCCCCTATTTGATGTGATGTTTGCCTTGCAGAATATGGAGGTCGGGAATGTTGAAATCCCGGGTCTGAAACTCAGTTCTTATGAATATGAGAACCGGACGGCGAAATTTGATATGACGCTGCAGGTTTTTGAGGTTGGGAAG
>JAGLQA010000663.1 GCA_023137075.1 Candidatus Aminicenantota bacterium | reverse complement strand
ACTTTTCTGGTTCTATAAAAAAATTTGTTGGTAAAGTTGTTTCACTTATTGGGGCTATGAAATGATATTTCGGAACCCTCAATCTGTCAATAAAAACATTTGACAGCTTGATGAACCCGAAATCAAATCCAATTAAGCCCCAATAAGCTAAAACAAATTTGAGTTCAAATTCAATTGCCTTGAGAGTAGCCTGAAAACGGCTGCCGTTAATGGTTTTCGTGCATTTCCACATAAGTTTTACCCACAATTTTCCTTGACTTTCCTTGCTGTTTTTTCTAATATCTGTTTATGTACCGGGAAAGTGAAATATGTAAGTACGGTTTTAATCCATATCGCCAAAAATTGCCGGACTGGGATGGACCGGAATTTTCTTTTTTAAAAAACGATGACATGCTGAGTTTTCATCGATCTATTCCCGGTTACCGGCCCACCCCCCTCCTGTCGCTCTCAAACCTGGCCAAATCTTCCGGTTTGAAAGAAATTTATGTTAAAGACGAGTCTCACCGTTTCGGCATTAAGGCGTTTAAAGCCTTAGGCGCCAGCTATGCCATCTACCGTTTCTTAGAACAATGCAAACAATCCGGGACCTTCACCTTTTGTGCCGCCACCGACGGCAACCACGGGAAAGCGGTAGCCTGGACGGCAAAACGGCTCAAACAAAAGGCCGTGATTTACATGCCGGAAAACTCCGCTCGCCCACGGATCGATAGTGTGGTTGAAGATGGAGCGGAGGTGGTATTGGTTCCCGGAAGCTTCGATGATTGTGTGGAACGATGCGCCACGGATGCGAAAAAAAACGGCTGGCAGGCCATATCCGATACGGCCTATCCCGGGTATTTCGAAATCCCCCGCTATATCATGTTGGGTTATACGACCATATTCCGGGAATTGGATGATAGGATAAACAAAAATTCGAGGCCCGGTATCGATTTTGTCTTCCTGCCTGCCGGGGTAGGCGGGCTGGCGGCCGCGGGTTCAAGTTATTTCGTGCGCAGGTACGGTGAAAACAGGCCAAAGCTTATCTGTGTCGAACCCTCAGACTGCGACTGTTTTTTAGAGTCTATACGGTTTGGTAAAGGCAAACCGCTGCCCGTAAAAGGGGAATATAAATCGATCATGGTCGGTTTGAATTGCGGTATACCATCTCCCGCTGCCTGGCCGATTATCCGGGACAGTATGGATCTTTTTATCGCCATAACCGACAACTATGCAGTGGCAGCCATGAGGGAATATCATAAGGAGAATATTATTTCCGGTGAATCCGGAGCCTCCGGGTTGGCCGGGCTTTTAGCCCTGCTAACCGATGAAAAACTAAAAGAAGCCGGAGAAAAGATCGGTTTAGGCCGTAATTCTCGCGTGCTGCTCATTAATACCGAAGGGGACACCAATCCCTTTTCAAAAAGGTGAGTTTTGGAAATGATTTATGACCCGGGTATCTGCGTCAAGCTGGAGGGGTTGTTTGAGACAGCCGGTAATATAAGCTTTCGCCCCGGAAATCGCTGCCCTAATCCCCGCCCCGCGGGCCAGGAATGCGGTAATCGCGGCAGACAAGGTACACCCGGAGCCGTGGTTATTAACGCCTTTAATCATATCGGCATGATAGGCTGTGGTTCCATCGGGATCACAAAACACATCGCAGGCGCTGCCGGAAAGATGGCCGCCCTTCAGCAGCACCGGTACTTTAAATTTTTCGAATAACACTTTAGCGGCTCTTTCCAGGTCATTCCTGTTTTCAAT
>JAGLQA010000662.1 GCA_023137075.1 Candidatus Aminicenantota bacterium | reverse complement strand
TACATGCTTTTTCTCATTTTTCAACCCCGCCAATTATTTTTTTTCGTCTTAGTCAGCATCGGGAGGAGAGAATTTGAGCAAATTTGTGTAAATCCATGGGCTTTCTAAGCTAACCTGGCTTTGATGAAAATTTTAACAAAACTTTTCTTTCCCATTTAAGCACCCTCTACCTCCCAGGAGTATATTTTCACTTTAGCATCATTAATTATTGATAATCCAGTGCAGAATTCCATATCTTCATGTGCACGATATTTTTTACAATAGAGCCTTTTCCCTTCACTTGTTTGAAATTTTATATTGCTATCTTTCCTGGAAATCTCGAAGTTATGTTTATTCTTTACATCAATACTTTGATCTGAAGGTCTAATAGACATTGTTCTGTCTTCACCATTTGCAGTAAATAATCCAATCGAACGATAATTCCCTTTTAATGAAATTATTGAATTAAAATCCCCAGCCAATTTTTTATCATAGATTAATCTCGCAAATCTATGTATATAGGTTTTGTTAATAATAATAAGAACATCATTCTCAGTACGAATAGTTAACTTGTCAAGTGGATAAATTTTCCATTTGTTCGATTCCCAGCACATCACTTTTAGTTGTTTCTTAAGTAGATCGATTTTATTCCCAGGAGCAGTTGATAATGATACTTTTGGAACAGAATTAATTTCGTTCGCAACATATTGTTTGAGATTCTCTTCTAACTCTTCAAAACTTCTCTTTGAATCGCTTGAATATGGGATCGCAGGTAAATGCTGAACATCAAAAGGAAGTCGTTCTCTTTTAGATTTATCAAATAACATTATAGTCGGTTTCTTCAATGCAAATGCATATCCTAATTCCATCCAAACATTGGGATTATCAGTGCTCACTTCCGCGATACACAAATCAGCTTTCTTAATGGCATTTTCAATTTTTTCAATAATCGGATTCAAACCAAGGATTTCATCTGCTCGAAGTGGCACTACATCCAAGGATTTCAATGTCGGTTCTATTATATCTTTATACCTTTTATCAAATGTTCCCCCATCGTCAAACTCTTGAATAACAAAGCAAGATGGTTTTTTTGAACTCATTTTTCGTCACCTTGTTAACAATGTTTCATACTCATCAAAAAGCTGTTCGATTTTTTTATTGTGCATAGATTCTCTTCCCTTCTCTTCTTATTTTTTCAAGGAAATCTTTTGAGATATAGTCCATGGTCACTAAATCAACCTTCCAGCCTACTATTGAAGATATTTCTACAAGTGTTTTAAAATAAGTCCTGGGTGATATGCCGGATACAGCCAGATCGATATCTGAAAACTCGTTAGTTTGTTCATCAACCAAAGAGCCAAAAAGAATGATTTCCTTACAACCGATAGATTTCAAGTAATCAGTGGCTATCGTCAACTTATCTTCGATTTTCAATCTCATTTTCTGCATCATTTACCACCCGCAAAAATCTTTTTAAAATTATTTAATAACATAAATAAGAGGAAACATCAACAAATCCATAAAAACTCTTAAAATTAAACTATAGTCTAGCCGCATATCATTTTTCATACAGCATGGTTTGTCTAATCCCTTTTCTAAAAATGTTCCCGGAAATTCCATGAAGTAAACCTTTAAAAATGCCTTCGGAAAATTGGGAACCCCACTGAGATGCCGCTGTCCGTCTTGCCCCTCTCCATGTGGCTTTTTCTCCTATTTGTGCACTCAAAATATTTGACTGAGCCAGTGTCTGAAACCCTTGATAAAGAGAGCTAATTTGTTTTTCAATGTTTTCACTATTGGCTCTTAGTTGTAGTTCGGAGACTTCCCTGAAATTTTTTTAAATCATTTTTGTGTGTTCCCTCAGCCATTTTTCGAGCGAAACACCGTTGAGTTGGCCGGAGGCAACAGCCAGGATTATTTGTTCCTGGTCATCAACGGTGGCCTCTATCTCGCAACCGTTGAGGACGAGGAAGACCTCCATTGCAGCGTGACCAACACGTTTATTACCGTCCACGAAAGGATGATTCGCTACAAGTAAGAAACCCAACGCTGCGGCTTTTGCAATAATATCCGGGTACAATTCGATACCGTCGAAAGTGGCACGGGGTTGAGCAAGAGCGCTCTCAAAAGCCGCGAGATCACGGATGCCAGGTGAGCCGCCGGAGGTAGTAATAATCCGATCATGCAGCACAAGCACCTCAGGTAAGGTCAAGTAATGCATCATGCATTACGCGAGTCTGCGGTAAAGCTCGCGGTTTTTGGACAGTACGTGCTCTACCGCTCGCTTAAAGTCCGGCTCCGGCTTAGTTAGCAAACTTTCTATAGATGCAGCCAACAGGTCTTCAAGTGGGAGTCCATAGTGCTCCGCCCTGGTCTTCAACGCCTCTGCTTTCCTGTCATCAATTTTCACGGTTATTGTCGTCAATTTTGTCTCCAAGCATATTATAAGTTAGAGAATCATAAAATGCAACTATTTTTTTAATTCGTGCAAATCCGGGTAATCCATGGGATTTCTAAGTTAACCTGGCTCTGATGAAACTCTCTAAGTCGGAGGCGTCCTGGGGACCGACCATCACACTCCAGCCGGGCATACTTTCCTCCAACTCGCCGCTGATCTGCGCCACGTACCCGGGAATAATGATCTCACGGGAGGCCACCTGGTTCTTTAAATCGATCTCTTTGGCAAATTTGCCGATGGTAGCGCCGGAAAATTTCCCGGCTGCCCAGGCCGTTAATACGCTCATCCCTTCACATTCGGGTACCAACAACCAGGCGCTGATGCCGCTGTTTTCGATCTCCCCGGACACAATAAAATAGGTCAGGGAGAAATTGGTGGTGACAAACACGGGGGAATCGGGTTGGGGTTCGCCGATAGGATAAATTTTCGGTTCCACCTGGATGGGTTTTTGCGGGTCCGTATAGATATTGAGGCGCAGCGTCATCAGGGCCGCCAACTGGGCCGGATCAAAAGAGGGCAGCACGCAGATTCCGCCGTACTTGCAGATGTCGTTTACGGCCAGAACCGTCTCCTCTAACAAATCATCATGAGGTTCGATAAACCGTAGAATAGAATAAGCGAGGGGTTTGTAGTTATCTTTTATTGCCGCGCGCCTGACAATGGAAGCGGTCTGAAATTGTTCGGCCAGGGTATGGCTGCGAAATTCCAGGATCAGATCATTAAAACCGTCCTGTTTCAATTTAGCGGTGAGCAAAACCAGTTCGTTCAAACCGGGGGCTGTCACAACCAGGGTATGGCCATTCTCCTGAGCCGCTTCCCGGAGTTTTTCGGCTGTCTCCGGAATGGCGGATGCCAGAACGCTGTGAGAGCCTTTCACCGCTCTGGCAGCCTCTGCAAGAGCTCCGGGATCGGCACTTCTCAAAACGAGGGGACGTTTCACCCTTTCCCGGGCTTTTTTAGCCAGTTCGACAAAGGTTTCGCGGTTTCCGCTCTTTTGCGTAATGGCAACCATATCGATGCGAAGTTCCTCACCTACCCGTTCCAGCATGTAGTTTTTTATGTTATCTAAGGTTTGTTCGATAACTTCCGGTTTTTCGTTATCATCGATGTTGACTGCCAGGGCGGTTTGATGGACAAAGGTTTTTTCATGGCGGTAGAGTACGGTTTCTTCGCCTAACTTTAACGATTTGTCTTCACCCAATTCGATTAATTTGACGGGCGGTTCATACGCGGCTCCCAATGTTTGTATGGCTTCCTCCGACGCATAGGGGCACATCGAAATATCCGCTTTCCTGGCTGCCAGCTTCATGGCAAAGGCTAAGCAGGTGTTGGAACCGCACTCTTTACAATTGGTTTTGGGTAATAATTTCTGTATTTGTAAACCGGTTAATGCCATTAATATCTCCTATTTAGAATTAATTATGAATTTTTCCCATTACTTTGTGCTCATCATTTATAATTCATCATTCATCATTTAGCACATCTAATTTTACTTATCAATTAATTTATTTATAGTCTTCTTGATTTTTTGCGCCGCTTCCGGGTGATACATGATGAGCAGGTCGGCGCCGGCATAGAGCAGGTTGAGGCCCGTGGTCAATTCCCACAGGGCGGCCCGCTTGCCTAAGTCACCCCAGGCGGGGAAATCCGCTTCCGGGGCTTTTAATTCCTTGATGCCGGAACATTCCTTACCGGGCGTGACAATCATGGGACCGGCCAGCATCTTATCGCCATTCAACGCGGTCAAACGAATCCGCTCCATTACCGAATAGGTGTACTCGATGCCGTACCCGGAGGCCCCGGTCAAGGGATCCATCACGATCTTTTCCTGCTTAATGTCCATGTTGGTGAGCAAAATATTCATCTGCTTGGCTATGTTCACATCGATGGGACTTTGGGCAACGATTGAATGACCGTAAGCAATGGCTGCCCCGGCCAGGGTGCGGTAATTGTCCTGCTCGACCCAGTTGAGCAGTAAATTCTCCCCGGCGCAGGCCTGGGCGACGGCTTTCATCACTTCATTGACTGAATCGAAATGACTGTGCCCGGTCACTATCACGGGTACATCGACGGCGGCCAGTACCTCTTTTACCACCTGGATAGCTTGCTCAGGTGTGCGGTTCCCCTTCTCAGGATGGGTGCCTTCGAGCCGCACACTGATCAAATCAGCGCCGTATTTCTCGACGCATACCTGCGCCATCTTCGCGGGATTATCCAATAAATCGCCATAAATAGCTTTGAGCACCGGGGGATACTTCTCGGATACCCTGTCGAATACTTCTAAGGCCACTAAGGGCGAGTGGGGCATCCGGCCTTCCCAGTGATGGAAGGGCATGCAGGTTTCACCACCGATGGTATAAGTCTGGCCCCGGGTTCCGCCTTCCGCTTTACCGGCGCCGAGTTTCACCGTCCATACCGGTACCTCACCGGCTTCCTTGCGAATTTTAAAGGTCGAAATACGGGAGATACG
Source organism: Candidatus Aminicenantota bacterium (assembly GCA_023137075.1). Lineage (GTDB taxonomy): Bacteria > Acidobacteriota > Aminicenantia > UBA2199 > UBA2199 > JAGLQA01. The sequence goes on along the minus strand of JAGLQA010000662.1, from coordinate 1,808 downwards.
CTCGGCAGCAGTGGGTGGGGGGGGTGGAGCAGCTTCCGGGCTTTTTGGGGCTTTTCCTGATCCCGGGGGTGATTTCTCTTGCGCTGCTGCTTCTCCCAAAAAAGTACCGCGGAGCGTGGCGATGATTTCACCGACTATCTCTTTCGTCATGGTGGTTTTTAATTCCTGTATTACTTCTTTGGTTACTTGCTCCTTGATAGCGGAGATAAGTTCGGGATCATTTTCTTGCCTCCGGCTGGCCCCACAAAGCTCTTGATCAGAGGTGTCGTCCATTTCATCAACCTGGGGCGGGGCTTCGGCCTCGGGTGAGGCTTCACCATACTTGCCCATATCTTCCATGTCCAATGCGGGATGCCCGACTCTCTCCATGTGTTCCCTGACTTCCGCGGGTTCGGTGGCAGCGGTTTCATCGGCAATCTTATCCAGGAGGTCGGGTACTCCTTGCTCGGTAAACCGCTTTTGCAGGTCGTCGGCTAATAATTCTTTGAGCTCTTTTGTCATCCAGACCAGGCGCCTGTGGCCTCCTTCGGCATACAAAAACTTCTTTGAAGTAAGAAAAATCTTGCCGCAGCCCATAAAACCGGGTGTCTGCTGGCCGCCGCCTATATCCCCGGCCAGGGACGAAAAGGTCATACCTACGGGCGTATTGCCCTGGAACTCCCGGTTAACGGCCATGATACCGCTGCACTCAGGCACATAGGCGCAAATGACTTCAAAACAACCGCAGCTTGTCATGGGCCGGTCCATGATGGAATATGCGCTGAAACTGGCGACCGTTTTATGACTGTTGCTGAAAACATAATCGTCGACACCGCGCCAGACGCCTTTTACGGGGTCGAGACAATCCCCTTTTTTAACCGGCTGGTTGGGGCCGGTTTCGTCGATCTCATGGGCCGCTTTACCGTCTAACCAGTTGTAGGCGCCGCACAATCCCAACCGTTCGGGCGTGATGATGCAGACATGGTTGGGAGCAAAAGATTGACACAACAAACAGGAATAGAAGGTTTCCACCGATTCGTCGGTCATCGATTCTAAGCGGCGGTTGCGTTCATCATAGACCAGCCTGGCAACAGCGAGCCGTTTTTCGACTTCCTTTTTATCGGTAATGAGGGTAACTTTGACTTTATCCACGATGGCGGGATAATCGGATAATAGTTTGGCATGGAGGATTTCACCGTAATGCTTGAGCCGCAGCCCCCTGGCAAACCCGGATTTTGACACCCTGGTCCATACGATATCCCGCTGACCCATGTGCCAGATGCCTTCGGCTCCATTGATCAGGTGGTGGATCTGGCGTTCCAGGATGGGCTCGAAATCGGTTTGCATCTTGCGACCGGCGACTTCAACCCAAATTGCTAAGGGCAGGGCTGAACCTTCCGCTGCAGTATCGATGTCCAGCCCGATAATATCGATATCCCCGTCATTTATTTGATCCAAATCGACGGAGGTGACAAATTCAAAGGCCGGGGTTATATTTCCGCCAAACTCTACCTGAACATCGGATTTACGAATGCGTTCGCCTTCAAAGGCCGGCCCATAGGGAACGGGTATGGGAACTTTGGTTATCCGCACCTTGCAGCCGCGCACCTCAAGGGCCTTTTCCACCATGGATTCATAGGGCACGTTGGCAACCACGTGTTCATAGGTACAGACACCGGAGGGCAGGATCTCCGGGATGCCGGTGTCGGCAATGACCGGGAAACCGTAGTTAATGGCTCCGGCAGCAGCGGCGTACTTGTCGGGAGTCACCTCACCCAGGGCCAAAACAAAGGCAAAGATGCGATTTTTGTTGTACTTTAGATTCTTTT
>JAGLQA010000661.1 GCA_023137075.1 Candidatus Aminicenantota bacterium | reverse complement strand
CAATACCTGAAATTATCTGAAAAAGTACTGTTATTTTCTAAAAAATTAGCCTTAGTTGATAATTTGGGATATATAAGAATACGATCAGCAATTCTCATTTTGATTATTTTTTATCTTCCGGGATTTAATCCTCTCAGCGCCCGTCCGGGCGGCAGCATGAAAAAAAATGGGGGGTTAGCAATCACTATTTTGTTGTAAAATCGGCAATAATATGGTAACTTATATTTTCAAAAAGCTCAATCCCATCCAGCAGGGCAGCTTCTTTTTAGGAGGTAAAATGTCCAGGTTAGTTCGTTTATTTATTTTTCTTATAATCTTTTTATCTGGCATTTTTTCTATTCATGGGGATTACTCTGTAAAAAAAGTCGATTTCTTGTCCCGGTTCGGCCTTAAGGTTAATGGAGCCGGTCCGCTGCTGGTAACAGCTGACGCGGTCAGGGAACGGATTATATTGGTGAATACCAATACCGCGTCAATATCCATTATCAAGCCGGGGGCAGATAACCGTTCTGTTATAAATATTCCGCTAAAAAATAGGGTGCCCCAGTATTTAAAGAGTGAAGCATTGAGCCTGGATAAAAAAAGGGGGAATATTTATATTGTTGGCAATAAAAGCTTGCATATTGTATTTCCCGAAAAAAAAGAAAGTATCACCATAGAGACAGATGAACAATATGAGATGGTAGCGGTAAACGATAAAAATGGCGATTCTTTCCTGGTCAGCCGGGCAAGCCCTTTTCTTGCTTTTGTCAGGCTCAAATCAAAAAAAATAAAAAAAATAAAATGGCTGGACAAGGTAGAAAAAATAGTTAACCTTAACCAGACTCCTCCCCCACCTATACGCAAAGTCATATGCGACAGCTCACTTAACCGCGTTATTGCCACAGATGGTTTTAGCTCAACTCTTTACCTCTTTTCCGCTAACACTGCAAAACTGCTGAAAAAGAGGAAAATAGCCGTTCAGGGCGGTAAGAGATGGCATTTTGCCGGTTATAACTATAAAACTCACCACCTTTACATGGTTATTGAGACCGCAAAACGGGCAGTGACCGAGGCCGTTAAGATCGATATACTCAAAGAGAGGGATGTAGTGGTTCCTCTTCCCGGTCTCAGTGAGGGAGTGGGTATCAACTACAATCCTCGCTCCGACCAGGTATATGTTCCCTATGACAATCACCCCTCTCTGCACCTGGTGGATTTTAAAAATAGAGGTAAAGTGGAAGAGATTAAGATTCCAGCTTACGGCAACGATGCCACAGCCCTGGATATAAAAAACGATCTCCTCTACATCTCCAGTTGGGCATATGGTGAAGTAGATGTAATCGATCTAAAAGCCAGGCGATTAAAAAAACGCTTCCGTGATGTGGGGATTCTGCCCCACATGTTCAATATGGCTTTTAACCCCGGAGATAACAAACTCTACATCCCCCTGGGTGCAAGCGCGGTTAACGGCTCTTTCGGGGCTGCCTTGACGGTTCTCAATCCCCTATCAGGAAAAAAAGAGAAAATTTACACAGGCTGGGCCCCGGTAGATTTAATTTCCCTGGCCGGCAAGGATTCGTTCCTGGTTTTCAACAGCGAAGATGAGTTTGCCGAGGTTAAAGTGGACGGCAGTTTTAAGATTCTTCAACTACCCTATGATTATCCCTGTCATGCGGTTCACAACAAAACAGGAAATATAAATCTCTCTTACGGCCCCCACCAATCCTACTGGCCTACGGTCTACATCTGGGCATCCAGGAACGGTATTATGGGGATCGATGCTAAAACATTGGCATTGAACGACCGCAGGATACCCCGCCTGTCCCACAGGATTGTAGTAGCTAAAGATGGCGCTTTATATGGGCTGCAAAACAATTGGGGTAGAGAGAAACAATTTATCTTCTCTTTCCCCGACGAGATTCGCCATCCCAACCTGGGGAATCAGCGTATTGAATTAGATGACTATGTGCAAAGGGAGACCACCCAGAGAATCTTAAAATATGACCCGGCTGAGAACTGGCTCTACCTGGTCAGGACTGGAGAGAAAGATGAGGAGGCGGGTATCCTGCAGGTTATTGACCTGGAAACCAAAAAAGTGATTTTAAAGTATCCCACCGGGTTAACTCCAATAGACCTGGTATTTAATGAAAATAACATATATGTGGCTAACTTTGACAGCGACACCATTGCCATCATAGATAAAGAAGATTTTTCAGTACAAAAGATCAAGACAGGAAACAAGCCCACTAAACTGGCGCTGCATAATAAAATCCTTTATGTAATCAACCACAATCATAACTCTTTGCAGGCTCTGGGCAAGGCTGGCAATACCTATCCCATTCCCTTTCCAGGTAAACCCGGCAATCTTGTTAATGCCGGAGAGAACCTTATTATCACTTCACACACGGCTAATTCTTTAAAAATCCTGTCCTTCTCACCGGCGCAGCGGGAATTTACTCTAATTCACCAGGAGGATTATCCCTACGGCGAAACCTCGCTGGATACCAACAACAGCGCTTTTTATGTTAGAGGCCAGTTCGGGGATGCCGTCTTCGAAATCAACCGCATCAAAAAGGACGATAAAGGCCGGCTCTGGATCACGGATTATCTCTCAGGAAAACTATTTATTATAACTAATAATGAAAAAAATAAAGAGATATAAACCAGGTATATTTACTAATGTCAAATTTAATTCACCGGGAAAGATGTACTGTGATGCAATTAATAAAGATGCCAAGAAGTAAAAAAGTAAAACTCCGTCCCAATATAAGTGGCGGTTAAGAACGTTTGAGAATGTTCTTGATCTCCCGGAAACGAGTGAATCGATTTTGTCATTAGCATTTTCCGTAGATGGCTCTAAATTAGCAGCCGGGATGCGCAGTGGAATGATTATTTTATGGGAAATAGGCAGCGATAGCAGTAGCGCATTTAAACTTAAGGAAATATGCCGAAAAAAAGTTTTTGAAAAATGGGTTGAGGAGATAACCTTTTCAAAAGATGGAATTAAAATGGAAGTTCGTGGTGGTTCTTGGGGAGATCGTCATATTTGTGTCCTGGATAGTAATACCCTTGCTGTTATAAATTCAGGAGATGATAAAATACAGGACGGAGCGGTCAGTTCTTTCGGTCATTATCGGTTAGGTTTCGGTGCAGCGGAATTATCTGTAAAAAATCATTGTGACCGGGAAGAAATCGCCTGGTTTCCACGAGCGTTGGAATTTGCGGTCATTCACCCACAAACTCGTCAATGGGCGGGTGTTCAGCGTTACAATTTGCATCATTTTCGACTTGAAGGTGGGGTGTAAAAGAAGACGGAAAACAATATAGGCCAATCCCTGGGAATCGTTTATTCCTCCCGGAATGGAATTCGACCTGGTGTTGACTAAAGCAACCGGGTTAGTACTTTTATATCTGACAGTGTTATCGGAATTTGGGGGTGGCCCCATGTTGTCCACCCCAAATTCCGAGTATTATCTCTTTCTATGCCAACGACAATAAATACTTAAATCTGTATTTAAATGTCTGCTTAAGTGTTATTTTTCTGACTCAATTTTTGCTATTCGTTCCTGGAGATCGGATATGATTTTCTTATAATCCCGGTTGACTTGCTGCTGGTTCCGGATCATCTTTTGTTGCTCCTGGACAACCCTGGTTAAGACCGCGGAAATATCCATGGCGCTTAAGCCTTTCCTGTCGGCGGTGGCCACTAATTCGGGAACATCTTCGGCAATGAATCCCACGTATTTATCTTCTTTATCAACCTTGTAATTGTATTTTACCGGGTTAAGTTTGTTTAATACGTCCAACGCTTCACCTGTGGAAAGAGAGTCGATGTTTTCTTTCAAATCTCTGCTTGAAGCGCTAAGCCAGGCGCCGCCTGCCGTACATGTCGCGCCATTACTCATACTCAGACTTCCGTCCGGGTTGATCATCATTTTCCAGGTACTGTTTACTACGAGCCTAAGAGGGTGATTTGTCACCGTACCAAAGTTACCGAAACTGGCTGTGGCATTTATGTAGTTGGTGGCGCCGTCTGTGCGGTCAACCACGAAGCAGGCATTACTGCCCGTGGTCTCAAGTTCCATGGGCCAGCCCGGTGTTTTAGTGCCAATGCCCAATTTGCCGTTAACTGTGACAATATTGTTATCAAACTCACCATAGATTAAGGGAGAGTTAGTGTCGGAATTATCGATGTAGAGCTTATTGGAGCCGGTTTCAATATATCCTGCCTGGGAACCCAGGAAAACATTTCCTATCCCAGTTGTGTTGGAAAGCCCTGCGTAGTTTCCAAGGAATGTATTATTGTTCCCTTCCGTGTTACTTTTTCCTGCCCAATATCCGATAAATGTGTTCTCGCACCCGGTTGTGTTAACTACTCCGGCCAAATTCCCGGAAAAAGTATTCCCACTCCCTGAGGTGTTATCATATCCGGCCCGGTTACCAACGAAGGTGTTGCTGCTTCCATCAGTATTCCTATATCCAGCATAATTCCCAACCATGATGTTGGCGGCTCCTGTAGTATTATTATATCCAGTCCAAACTCCCATGAAAATATTGCTTTGTCCGGTGGTGTTTTTATACCCGGCATTGTATCCGACAAAGGTGTTTCCATCTCCTGTTTTGTTGGAGTATCCAGCAGCTTGTCCAAGAAAAGTATTGATGTTTCCTGTAGTATTGGAGTATCCAGCGGCTTGTCCGAGGAATGTGTTGGCGAATCCATTGGTGTTTTTTATTCCTGCATACATACCGATGAGGGTGTTGGAGTATCCGCCTATATTATAGGCCCCAGCGGCATCTCCGACGAAGGTATTTTGATATCCTGTAGTATTGGCATTTCCGGCATCAAATCCGATGAAAGTGTCCCAGTATCCAGTAGTGTTGCTTGCCCCTGCACCGACTCCATAATATGTGTTAGGTCCCTCAGTTCCTTTAACTCCAGTAAGCCCTTGAGTATATTTTGGGTAATCGTTCTTTAAAACCACCTCTTTTACACCTGACTTTATGTCTTTGAGAACATCAGTAATTACCTCTTTATTTACACCGTATTCTCTCAATTTTTCGGCAAGCTTCTCTTCGATTCCGGCAAACCGGACCTCCTGTTCTACTTTGAAAGCCTTACCGTTGGACCAATCCCCCAGGGCATTTCCGTAGGCATCCAAAGCCTGGACATACCAGGTATACATATTCCCTGTCTTGAGGCTTTCTGCCGATGACAATGTGTACGATAAGGCAGGACCAGGGATATCTTTGGTTATCACCGGCAATGTCATGGCAGCCATTTCTTCATAATCCATTACTTTCGGATCGACTACCTCGAAAACCGTAATTCTGTATGACGCGGCTTGATCGAAAGCAGACCAACTAAAGGTCGGACAACTCTGCCATACCGTCGTCACCTCCGTGTTGCTGCCCGGAGATACCGCAATGGGACGACTTGTGGCCCCTTCTGCACTGATCCAAAAAGATACAAGTAAAAACAATGAAACAAACGTTGTTGAAAACTTTTTTTTTAAATTCATATTTCCTCCTAATTCATGAAGTTTTAACTCTAAATTTTTGTAAAACATGCTACTTTTTAACCTCTACCCTATTTGATCGTAAAAAACATGAATTTCTAAAAAAAAATTTTTCTTTTTCGTAAAGATAGATGGAGTTGACTCGGGAAGAACAAATGTTTAACAGGCTGTCCGAGAACTATTTCTCGATTTCCGAAATGGGAAATTTCGCTC
>JAGLQA010000660.1 GCA_023137075.1 Candidatus Aminicenantota bacterium | reverse complement strand
AAATCCTTTGGCGCGCCCTATCGGCTGCGGGCGCCACCCGCTCCGTGGCTAAAATTCGAATACCTGATAATTTTCCTTTAAAGCTTGCCAAATTTAACGAAATAGAATATAATATAGCCTCAATGGCGGCGTAGCTCAGTTGGCAGAGCAGTCGGCTCATATCCGATATGTCGTGGGTTCAAGTCCCTCCGCCGCTATTATTTAGTATGAAATATTTATATCCTCCATTCCTGAAAAATATTAAAAATTCCAACCTGGTAGAACACGGCGATACAATTATTGCCGCTTTTTCCGGGGGGAAAGATTCCGCCACCCTTTTACAACTGCTGAAAGAATTGCAAAAAGATATCGATTTTAAACTTCTGGCCGCCTACTTCAACCACAACATCAGGGAAGATTCCCAGGAAGAAGAGCAGTGGGTCGAAGAGTTTTGCGATTTTACAGCGGTGAAATTAACAGTGGGCAGGGGCGACGTGCCGGCATATAAAAATAAACACAGGCTCAATCTGGAAAATGCCGCCTCCATTCTGCGCTCCCGGTTCCTCACGGAAACCGCCGCCGTGCACGAGAACGGCAAAATCGCCACAGCCCATACAAAATCGGACCAAACGGAGACCTTTTTTATAAAACTTTTCCGGGGCAGCGGCAGCCGGGGCCTGAGCGCAATCTACAACCGGGTTGGCGAAAACCTTATCAGGCCTCTCCTTCTATTCTCACAAAAGGACATCCTCGCCTTTTTAAAAAGAAATAAAATTGAGTATTACCGGGACTATACCAATGAACAAGATACATTCTTACGAAACAGGATTCGTAATTTCCTGATCCCGGAGATCGAAAAAATCGAGCCCGATATCGAAAACCGCATTTTTAAAACCGTCTGCCTTGTCCGGGAAGAGTACGAATATTTCAGGGATTTAGCCGGAAAGATACTGAAGGATAACCTGATATTGGACAAAATCTTACCGGTAGAAGTCCTCGAAAATAATCATCTGGCAGTCCGGCGTCATATCCTGAGAGAATATATCCGTCTAATAAAGGGTGACCTGTTGGATATCGCTTTCGAACACGTGGAAAACATAATAACCAATTTTTCAGAATCAAAGGGTATTGCCATCCCAGGACTGGAATTAAGCTTTCATAAGAGATATATCTACCCGGGAAATATTTCCATCCCGGCTTACCGGTATATGATAGAATCACCGGGGATTGTGGAAATTACGGAGATCAACAAACGAATCATTCTAAAAAAGGCTTCGGCGCCTTCAGGCAATGGGTCCTTCAGGAAACCGGCGAATAATTTCGAAATATCTATCCCCTCCTCCTTATTAAAATTCCCCCTGGTCGTCAGGTCTCCCCGGAAAGAAGACAAATATCTAAAACTAAACGCTTCGTTTGCGCAGCGGGTATTTGAGATGATCCGGGAAGCCGGTTTTCCCGCGGAACTCAGGAACCTATGCCCGGTAGTTGTAAACGGCGACGGCAGACTTATCTGGGCAGTGGGTTCCCCGGTAGCGGAATCATTCAAGGTCAAAGACAAATACGAAAAACAAGTTATTAACATTTTTTCCCTTCACCCCGACATTGTGGGTACAACCATCGCGAAAAAAATACAACTTTAATTGTATATGTACGGGGACAAAAATAATACCAAAAATAGAACTTTAGACCGATTGACATTCACTTTTAGCATGTTATATTCATTTAGATGAAGTATGCTAAAAAAAAGTTAAGGAGGTCTTAAATGACAAAAAAATTTAATCCCAAAAACAGGAAACGTTTCAGCGGCATGCTGAAATTCTTCTTCTTTGGAATCCTGGTTGTATCCCTGTTAGGGACAACATCCACTCACAGTCAGGATAAAATTTTCCTGGCTTCAGGCAATGGAGTAACGGATGACTATAAGTCAACCCTTCCCAGAATAACGATCACAGATCGGGGAAATGCGGGTGTGGTCATCCACTACAGGTTCAAGGGAGTAGTCGTTTCCCCTATGTATGTGGAAGGGGCGAAGTATTACATGCCCCACATTTACGGTTTTAGCCACATGAATGAAATCGGCAACCCCCGGCTGCCGGCCCGGAACCTCCATGTCGCCCTACCCTTCGGCGCGAAACCGGCTATCCAGTTAATCGATGCCAAATTCAAAGAAGTCACCAAAAAGAAACTCAGCATCCACCCCACCCTGGCCCCGCACCCCGATTGTTACAACTGCAAAGAACCGGAATTCACTTTGAACCAGGCGGTATATCAGAACGATGCCCTCTTCCCTAAAAAACCGCTAAAAGTGGTCAATTGTGAAAACTACATGGGCGTTACCATAGCCACCATCCAGGTACGGCCCATCCAGTACAACCCGGTTACCGGTAAATTCAGGCTCTTTTCAAAATTAGAATTTAAAGTGACTTTTAAAGGTGGCGAGCGTTCATTCGGCCGTTATTCAGCCAATACGGAACCTGCCAACCGCCTGGTAAAAAGAGCCGTATTAAACAGGGATTCTATCCCGCGCGGCCTTGACCGGTCCGCAACCCGGGACCCGGGCAGCAATGATTACATCATAATCACCCACTCCGATTACCTGACCTCGGCAGAGGACCTGGCCACCTGGAAACGCCAGTTGGGCTACAAAGTGGAAGTCGTTTCCCAATCATCCTGGACCACCACCCAGATCGACGACGCCCTGAAGACAAGGTATAATAGCTGGACCCCCAAGCCCCAGTACTTCCTTCTCATCGGTAACGAAACGACCGTACCCCCCGAATATACCTCCCGCTATACCGACCTGTACTATGCCGAGATGGACGGCAGTGGTTTTAAACCGGAAATGGCCTACGGCCGTATTTTTGCCGATAACGCGGCCGAAGCCCAACTCATTGTCGACA
>JAGLQA010000066.1 GCA_023137075.1 Candidatus Aminicenantota bacterium | reverse complement strand
CCCCTAATTTCCGGTTTAAAATTTATCATTGCCGATGAAATGGAACAAAAAATACCGGGGGAATTGGCCCGGCTTATCGTAAAGAATGGAATCGACATGCTCCAGTTCACCCCCTCCCGGCTTTCTCTTTTGCTCAGTATCGATGAAGAACTTGAGTGTTTGCGGGGAGTCGGAGATTTAATGGTTGGCGGTGAAGCCTTCCCGGAGCGGTTATTCCGGGTTTTGAAAGAGAAATACAAAGGTAATATATATAATATGTACGGCCCGACTGAGACCGCCGTATGGTCTGCGGTAAAAGATCTGACCGCCGTCGATAAGATCAATATCGGCAGTCCCGTTGCCAATACCCAGGTATACATCTTAGATAAAGCCGGTTCTATTCAACCTGTGGGAATTCCCGGTGAATTATGCATCGGCGGGGACGGCCTGGCACGCGGTTACCTCAACCGCCCCGAATTGACGGCAGAAAATTTTATAAATCTTGCCTCCACTCATCGTTCAGACCTTTTATATAAAACCGGAGACCTGGCATACCGGCTGCCCGGTGGTGAGATCGAGTTTTTAGGCCGGATAGACTACCAGGTTAAGATTCGCGGTTTTCGCATCGAGTTAGGGGAGATCGAGAGCGCCCTGAAATCTTATGGAGAGAAACAAACCATAAAAGAAGCGATAGTGATCGACAGAACAGACGGGGATGGGACAAAGCGCCTGACAGCCTATATCGTATCGCAAAAGGAGATAACGGTCTCCGAATTGAGGAGCTACCTGGCCGGTAAATTGCCCGATTATATGATCCCTTCTTATTTTGTACAAATCGAGAAAGTACCTTTAACCCCCAATGGAAAAATAGACAAAAAAGCGCTGAATAAATACGGCACGAAGTTAGCCTCCGGTTCGACGTACCAGGAACCGCGAAATGCCGTTGAAGAGAAAATTGCCGCAGTCTGGACGGAGGCCCTTAACTTAGATAAAGTAGGAATACATGATAATTATTTTGAATTGGGAGGTACCTCGCTCGATATTATTAAGGTTAATTTAAAATTACAGGAGCATTTTCAGAGGGAAATTCCGGTTGTGGCTATGTTCAGGTATACCACCATTCATTCCCTGGCCGGTTATTTTAATGACGAAGAAACAGACATCCGTGACCGGGGAAAAGAAATGAAAAGAGGAAAACGGAATATAGAAGCGCTCAGGAAAAGAAAAGGAGTCAGACATGGTTGAGACAGAAGAGACAGGTCTGGAAATAGCTGTCATCGGTATGGCCGGGAGATTTCCCGGGGCCGGGAATATAGACCGATTCTGGAAAAATTTAAAAAACGGCGTTGAGTCCATTACCTTTTATTCAGGCGATGAACTCCGGGAAGCGGGAGTTGATCCGGGTCTATTGGAAGATCCCGATTATGTGAAGTGCGGCGGCGGTATCCTGGAAAACAAGGAATATTTTGATGCCTCCTTTTTCGGTTACAATCCCGCCGAAGCCGAAGTGATGGACCCCCAGATGCGCATTTTTCATGAGTGTGCCTATCACGCCCTGGAAGATGCCGGGTATAACCCGGCGGCATATGACGGACTCATCGGCCTTTTTGCCGGCGCTTCTTTCAGCCTGGCCTGGGAAGCGCTGGTTTTGTCTTCCGGTAAGCTCGAAACCTTAGGTCAATTTGCCGGAGCTTTATGGATCGACCGGGATTATTTATGCACCCGGGTATCCTACCGGCTCGATTTGAAAGGCCCATCGGTGGTGGTAAAAACCGCCTGTTCGACTTCCTTAGTAGCCGTTCATATGGCCTGCCGCTCCCTGTTGACCGGGGAATGCGATATATCCCTGGCCGGTGGTGTCACTGTGACCTCTTTTGAGAAAGCCGGTTACCTGTACCAGGAGGGGAAGATCAATTCCCCGGACGGTCATTGCCGGGCTTTTGATGCCCAGGCAAAAGGAACTGTGGCCGGCAGCGGGGTCGGCATTGTGGTCTTAAAACGTTTAGAGGCTGCCGTCGAAGACAGAGATCATATTTACGCGGTGGTAAAAGGGTCTGCCATAAACAACGATGGCCTGAGAAAAGCCGGGTACACCACCCCCAGTGTCGAAGGTCAGGCTGAAGTCATTAAGATGGCTCAACAGGCAGCGGAAATTGAACCCGAAAGCATCGGTTACATCGAGGCTCATGGAACCGGGACGGAGTTGGGCGACCCGGTGGAAATCGAGGGCATGAAGCTTGCCTTTGACACGGATAAAAAACATTTTTGTTCCATCGGTTCCGTTAAAACCAATGTAGGGCACTTAGATTCCGCCGCGGGAATTGCCGGGTTTATAAAAGCGGCGCTTATGCTAAAGTATAAGCAAATACCTCCTACTATTAATTTTAAAGCGCCTAATCCGAAAATCGATTTTAAAAACAGCCCCTTTTATGTGAATGCGAAACCGGGTGAATGGCGACGTGAAAAATACCCGCTGCGGGCCGGGGTGAGTTCTTTCGGTATCGGCGGCACCAATGCCCACGTTATCCTGGAGGAATGGCCCGAAACCGAACCCACCCCGCTAGGGGCAGGGCTTGCCCCTGCCCGTGGCTCTTCTGTTTTTGATGGGCAACCGCAAGGGTTGCCCCTACAACCCTCAACTCTCAACTCATCAACTCCCCAACTTATTTTATTATCCGCTAAAACCCAACCCGCTCTTGATAAAGTGTCGCAAAACCTGGCCGGTCATCTTGAAAAGAATCCCCATATAAACATCGCGGATGCCGCCTATACGCTGCAAGTCGGCAGGAAAGCCTTTGAGCACAAAAAATTTTTCCTATGCTCATCAGTCGAAGAAATGGTAAATATTTTAAAATCACCGCAGGATGAATCGGTGAATACATTTTACTCGAAGGAGAGCAGCCGGCCGATCGTGTTCATGTTTCCCGGCCAGGGGGCGCAGTATGTGAACATGGGGTTGGGACTTTACCGGACGGAACCGGTATTCCGGGAAGAAATAGACCGCTGTTTTGGGATTTTAAAGCCCATTATCGGTTTCGATCTCAAAGAAATTCTATATCCCCCAAAAAAATTTGATGATAAAACCCAAAGTGCCGCGCCCGCAGAGCGGGGTGGATTAGATATCAATCAAACTTCGATTACTCAACCCCTTATTTTTACTATCGAATATGCCCTGGCAAAATTAATGATGAGCTGGGGGATAACACCTTATGCCATGACCGGGCACAGCATCGGCGAGTATGCGGCGGCCTGTTTGTCCGGGGTTTTTTCCCTGGAAGATGCCTTGAAAGTTACTGCTCTGAGGGGCAGGTTGATGCAAAAAATGCCTCCGGGCACAATGTTAAGTGTCTCTCTCCCGGAGGAAGAATTGCGGCCCTTATTGAGCCGGGACATTTCATTGGCCGCGGTGAACAGCACTTATCACTGTGTTGTTTCCGGCACTTCGGAAGCGGTTGAAACCTTTGCGGCCCGTCTGAAAGAAATGGGACACCGCTGCCGGCCTCTTATTACATCTCATGCCTTTCATTCCGGCATGATGGATCCCATATTGGCGGAATTTGAAGAGAGCCTGGAAAAAGTTCGACTCGGTAAACCGGAAATGCCTTATATTTCGGATGTCACCGGCCAGTGGATTTCCACCATGGAAGCCACGGACCCGCGGTATTGGGCGAGACACATCCGGGAGACCGTCAATTTCAGAGACGGTCTGAGCCGGTTATTGGAGAAAAAAGATGCCTTATTTATCGAAGTGGGACCGGGCAATGTATTGAGCACCTTTCTCCGTCAGCATAAAGATAAACGGGCGGATCATTTTGTCCTCAACTTAGTGCGGCATCCCCGTGAAGATATCCCGGATGAATATTACCTGCTGAATAAAATAGGGCAGTGTTTGCTCTTTGGTGTAAATATAGATTGGAATGGCTTTTATGCCGAAAAGAAACGGCGCCGGTTATCGCTGCCCGGCTATCCCTTTGAAGGTCGCCGTTTTTTTATCGAAACGGCCCCGGTCTCGCGGGAGGCAAAAGGGGTGGAAGAGGTGAGCGCAGCGGGAAAACCCGCCGAGCCGGAAAAGTCTCGACTACATCCCCGGCCCCCTTTAACCAAACCCTATGCCGAACCGCGCAGCGATACCGAAAGAAAACTGGCAAGCATCTGGCAAAACTTTTTCGGTTTTCAGTCTCTTGGGATCGATGACAATTTTTTTGAATTAGGAGGCGATTCTTTAAACGCGGCCGCGATTATCGCCCGTATTCACCGGGAATTCGGAGTTCGAATTCCCCTGGCGGAAGTATTCAATGCGCCCTATATCAGGGAACTTTCGTCCCATATCGAAAGGGGCGCGAAAAGCAGGTATACGGATATTGAAGCTGCAGAAAAGAAAGAATATTACCCCTTATCGCCGGCACAAAGACGGTTATACATTTTGCATGAATTCGAAAAGGACAGCATAGCTTATAATATGCCGGTTATATTATCCGTCGCGGAGGAGTTGCAAAAGGATAAGCTGGAACAAACCTTTAGAAAGTTGATCGAGAGGCATGGGAGTTTAAGAACTTCCTTCGGATTCATATATGAAGAAGCAGTCCAACTCATTCATGACCGGGTGGATTTCGAGATCGAATATTTTGAAGCCGTGTCCGAACCCACCCCGTCATCATGTTCGTATGATGGCATTATCGAGCGTTTTGTACGCCCCTTCGACCTATCGAAAGCCCCACTGCTTCGAGTAGGAATAATAGAGGAAAAGGGCGCTTCCTATGTCCTGATGGTGGACATCCACCATATCGTAACGGACGGTACCTCCCAGGATCTATTGGTAAGGGATTTTGCGGTTTTATATTCCGATGCGGCGCTGCTGCCCTTCAGGCTGCAGTATAAGGATTATTCGCAGTGGCGGCAGAGCCCGGAGATGCACGATGTATTGGTCAGGCAGGAGACGTTCTGGCTGCAGGAATTCACGGAAGAGGTTTCCGTGTTAGACCTGCCCACCGATTACCCCAGACCCCCGGTGCAAAGTTTTGCGGGACGCCAGGCCCGGTTTGAATTGAGCAGTGAAGTGACAAAAGGATTAAGCGAAATCGCCCACAGCGAAAATGCCACCCTATTTATGGTGACCCTGGCCGTCTATAAAATACTCTTAATGAAACTGAGCGGTCAGGAAGATATCGTGGTGGGGACCGCCACTGCCGGCCGCAAACACACGGATTTAGAGAGTATAATCGGGATGTTCGTCAACACCCTGGCCCTGCGCAGCTATCCTTCGGGGGAGAAGAGTTTCAAACAATTTCTAAAAGAAGTGAGGGAAAAAACGATAAATGCCTTTGAGAATGACGGTTTCCAATTTGAAGATCTGCTTGAGAAATTGGACGTGAAAAGGGATATGAGCCGGAATCCGTTATTTGACGTGATGTTTGTACTGCAGAATTTTTACGATGCCTCCGGGGTGGGAACGGTCGGCCAGACAGAAGATGAGAGCTTAAAGATAAAACCCTACCCTTTCGAACCGGGGGTGTCGAAATTTGATTTAA
>JAGLQA010000659.1 GCA_023137075.1 Candidatus Aminicenantota bacterium | reverse complement strand
TTGAATCTTTACAGCCTATCAGCATAAACAGCGGTATTATCAAAAGACAGGGGAACAAGATTTTTTTTATATATGTTGTGTTTTTCACTTTTAGCAAACTTTCGGAACAGGTGCAAATTATAGATTGATGAGGCGCAATTGTCAAGCATGGAAGAGGTCGCGTCTCAACAGGTTGTCCGAGAACTCCGGGTGAACACAAGGTTCATCCCTACGTTCGACCGGAGATCCTTTGTAGGGGGGAATCTTGTATTCCCCCGTATTTTACTTGTCTTTTACTTAAAATTTAGGTAAAATATAACCTGCAATTCGTTTGAACGGAGGCGAAAAAAATGAAAAAAGGATGTTTGGTTATTTTAGGAATAGTTCTCGTTATCGGTTTCATCGTTGTCCTTACCGGCATCGGCTCGTACAACAAAATGGTCGCTAAGGAAGAAGGTGTAAAAGAGAAGTGGAGCCAGGTAGAGAACGTATACCAGAGACGGTTGGATTTAATCCCCAACTTAGTGGCTACCGTAAAGGGTTACGCCGCCCATGAGAAGGAAACTTTCCAGGCCGTCACCGAAGCCAGGTCCCAGGCAAAAGGTTCGATTAATGTTTCCGGTGAGATGTTGAACGACCCGGCCATGTTTGCGAAATTTCAACAAGCCCAAAACACGCTGAGCGGCGCCCTGTCGCGGCTGATGGTCGTAGTGGAGCGGTACCCGGATCTCAAGGCCAATCAAAATTTCCTGGACCTGCAAAGCCAGCTCGAAGGTACGGAAAACCGTATTGCCGTGGAAAGAAAACGGTTTAATGAAGCGGCCCGGGACTTTAACACCTATATCAAGAAATTCCCCCGGGTTATTCTGGCCAATATTTTCGGTTTCAATCAAAAAGCCTATTTCCAGGCCCAGGAAGGTGCACAGATTGCCCCGAAAGTGAAATTCGACTAACATTCCGTTTTTCCCCCGGAGTCTCGCCACCACAAATCAGGAGGTAATATGGCAAAAATTAATTTAAATAAGGAAAATCTGGAAGAGATAAAAAAAGCGGTGAAAGAAGCCGAAAGTAAAACTTCCGGCGAAATTGCCACCGCTTTTATAAGGGAGAGTGATAATTACGCGATCTATGAACTTATCTTTGCAGTTATCTGCGGTTTTTTGTATTTCACCATCATGATGATTTTCGCAAAACCCGCAGCGAATCTCATTAAGAATATGCTGTGGGATTATACGGTTGACCACCTGCTCATCTTCTACGGCTTCTCCACCTTCTTAGTGGCAGCGATTTTCTACTTACTGGCCAATTTCCCCTTTATAGACCGGCTCATCGTACCCGGATCGGTTAGGAGGCGGAAAGTAAATGAGCGGGCGGTACGGCACTTCATGGAGTCCGGTGTTTACAACACGAAAGATAGAACCGGGATTCTTATCTTCATTTCGGCATTGGAGAGGCGGGTAGAACTGCTGGCGGACCGGGGCATCAGCGAAAAGATTCCCCGGGAAAAGTGGGAAGGAATCGTAAATCATATCACCACCGGCATAAAAGCCAATAAGCTGGTGGAACATTTAACCGGGTCGATCCGGGAATGCGGCGACCTGCTGGCGGAACATTTTCCCATCCAGCCGGGGGATGTCAACGAGCTCAAAGATAATATCGCTGTCCTGGAGAAATAACCATGAAACGATCATATATTATAATAATTATACTTTTATTAATCTTACTCCCGCTCATCGATTGCCCCCTGTTCGCTCTCGACATTCCCGGGCTAACCGGTAGAGTGAACGATTATGCCGGGATACTGAGCAGCGGCCAGGAAGTGGAGTTGGGCGGCATATTACGAAAAACGGAAGAGAAGACATCGTCCCAGGTGGTACTGCTTACCATTCCTTCCCTATCCGGTGAGGTACTCGAATACTTTTCGATCCGCATTTTGAAAAAATGGAAATTGGGACAGGAAGGATTGGATAACGGCGTGCTTCTGTTAGTGGCAATAGCTGAACGAAAAATTAGGATAGAGGTGGGTTACGGGCTGGAATCGATATTAACCGACGCGAAAAGCGCTTATATCATTCGCGAACTCATAGTCGCTCATTTTAAAAAGGGGAATTATTTTGCCGGTATAAAATCGGGTCTAAGCGCAGTAACCGGGATCATAAATAAAGATTTCGATATTACACCGGAACAATTGGCTAAATTCCGCAAAAAAGAAAAAGGGGTCAAAGGCGGTAATGTCCCTGTCGGTATGATCGTATTTATCATTATTATCATACTGAGTTTTTTTAAGAGAGGCACCCGGGGAAGAGGATACCGCAGCGCTGCTCCCTGGATACTCTTCGGCGGTGGCGGCAGCGGCAGGAGCAGCTTTGGCGGTGGATTCTCAGGTGGTTTTTCCGGCGGCGGCGGCAGTTTTGGCGGCGGCGGCGCCTCCGGTGGCTGGTAACAGCCCCCGTGTTACGTTATTTAAATTTTCTCTCGTGGTTTAAGAGCCACTCTTTTCGCCAGGTTCCGGAACCGAAACCCGTTAAACTGCCGTCTTTTCCGATAACACGATGACAGGGGATCACGACGCTGATCGGGTTCCTGCCGTTCGCCCCACCCACGGCCCGGCAGGCCTTTATATTGCCCATTCGTTCCGCCTGCTGCCCGTAGGAGATTGTCTCTCCGTAGGGAATTCTTTGTAATTCCTGCCAGGCCCTTTGCTGGAAATCCGTGCCCCCGGGCCGCAATTTTAAGCTGAATTCTTTCCGTTTTCCTTTAAAATATTCGTCCAATTGGCGAACACCTTCGGCGAGGAGCGCGGGTATTTCGGCAGGATCCTCTTTCACCTTCTCTTCATCGACAAAATTGATATAAGAAATCCCCGCTTCGGTTCCCAGGATTTCCAGGAACCCGATTTCCGATTGGTAATACGTTTTGCCGGCACCTGTTCTTTTTGTCATCGATTTACCTCACACTGATTTTCTATGGCCATCCTGTATATATTAATATAAAAAGTTTTTTATTTCAATTTTTTTATTTATCTTTATTTCCGCAAACCTTCGGCGACCCTGCCGGGGGCCAAACTTTTGGAGTTGATTAGCCGGGTTAGTTGATCAGGTTGAGGATGCGGCCCTTGACATAGATAACCTTGCGTAAGGGGCCGTCCCCGACGTGCTTTTTGATAGTCGAATCGGCTAAAGCTATTTTCAACGCCTCTTCCTGGGTGGCCCCGGGAGCGATCTTAATACTGCCTCTCAATTTACCTTTTACCTGGACACCGATCCGTATCGCTTCCTGAACTAAGTATTGCGGGTCATGCCGAGGCCAATCGGAATCAAAGACCAGGCCCGGGAATTTCATCCGTTCCCAGAGTTCGCAGGCAAAATGGGGCGCAAAGGGAGAGAGCAGGATCAGGAAATCCCGTACCGTTTCCCGGCTGACACCCTTCTCCTGCTGGGAGACGGTATTGATAAATTCCATGAAAGCGGAAACTACCGTGTTGAACTTGAAATATTCCATCCGGTCGCTTACATCGCAAATCAAACGGTGCCGGGCCCGGCTGACGGTCAGGCTCTCGCTTTCGCCGAAGGAACCGTTATTTAAGTGCCGGTGGCAGGCGTCCCAGGCCTTTTTCAGGAA
>JAGLQA010000658.1 GCA_023137075.1 Candidatus Aminicenantota bacterium | reverse complement strand
ATCTCATCAGGCCGTATATATGTGGATGGAATTCTATGTGAATTGGAAAAGGAAATAACGTATCAAACCCAGCCTGATTATCCAATACGTCCTAATGATAGTGATTCTCTGAAGAACTTGGATAACGGAAAATACCTTGTTTACTTAGATGTATGGCAGCGCCACATCTCCGCGCTGGAGGATGAAAATATTCGTGAAAAGGCGTTGGGCGGACCCGAAACTGCCACACGTTCTAAAACTGTTTGGCAGGTGAAACTCCAATCAATCGAGGCATCGGAGTGCAGCCTAATTGATCCTAGTTGGCAACAGGGCGCTACCAACAGTACCGGTTTATTAAGCGCACGGGCAAAACCCGGTGATGAGTCGGACAACCCGTGCGTATTACCGCCCAATGCTGGTTACCGCCGGCTTGAGAACCAACTGTACAGAGTGGAAATTCATGAGAGCGGAACCGAAGGTTCTGATAATCCCACTTTTAAATGGTCCAGGGATAATGGATCTATCGTGGCCAAAGTGAAAGAAATTTCAGGGGAAGAAATCACCGTGAGTCACGCAGTACAGGGCAGGTTGGATGAATTTTCTCCAGGCCGGTGGATCGAGTTGACCGATGACGACCATGAACTCCGAGGGAAAAAGGGAGTTTTTCTGAAAATTAAAGAAAGAAAAGGTGAAAAGATAAAGGTTGAACCTTCTTTGGAAGATGTTGGATGGGATTCAGGTGATTTTTCTGGTCTTATAAAAATTAGACGCTGGGATTCCAATGGCTCCGTAAAGATTGAAATACCGGCAGACAATGAAGGGTTTCTCAAACTCGAGGATGGAGTAGAGGTAAAATTTGAGCAGGGAAAGGAGTATAAAACCGGTGATTACTGGCTAATACCCGCCCGTAGTGCCACAGCGGATATTGAATGGCCAAAAGATGCAACGAATAATCCTGAATTCAAAACTCTGGACGGTATCAAGCATCATTATGGAAAATTGGCTTTGGTCGAAATTAAAGATCATAATTTTAATGAGGTTATCCAGGATTGCCGTGAGTTTTTCCCTCCTTTAAATGAAGTTACGATAGGTAAGGGTTGTTGCACCGTAACAGTGGGAGATGGAAAATCAAGCTTCGGAGATGTTGATTCTATCCAGGCGGCGATTGCCAAGGTAAAAGCAGGAGGAAATATATGCCTGCTGTCAGGATTGCATGAAGCAAATGTAATCATTAATGGGGGAAAGAATATTTCCATAAAAGGGTGCGGCCAGCAGACTCGTGTTATCCCGAAAGAAAGGGAAAAACCGATTTTTAATATAATTGATTCTCAATTCATCACCATGGAAGGAATGAACATAACAACTTTCGAAGGTACCGCTATTTTGATGGAAGAAAAGGCTATCGGCAAACTGAAAGAAATAGAAATATCCGGCAACAGAATTATTGCCTTAACAAATGCTGTTCACATCCGGAATGGTGAGAGGATAAAAATCAGGGGAAATAGAATCCGAATGTTGGATAGGGATGAGGGAGACACGGCAATATTCATGAGGGCCGAGGACAGTATCATAGAGAATAATGAAATTTCTGTGATCCCGGCTAAAAAGTTAAGTCCTCCGGAAGAAATCACACACATCGAAATGGCGGTACCTGACCTCTCGGCACCTGATACAGACGTGGAAAGCATCTATAATAACCCATTCTGGTTGTTCTCCTATCTGAATAAAATATGGAATTATGCGTTCTCAGAATATCCGGAGAAAGCATTTATAGTGCCTGGAGGTATCCAGATCGCCGGGGATTCGGAAGGAATTAAAATTAAAGAAAACCAGGTGACTGGAGGCTATTGGAACGGGATCACACTGGGCCATACACCACGGGACATGGATGACTTGTTGAAGCCGATTCTAAAAACGAACTATGGGATAAACAAGGATAGCTTAGGTGATGAGGCATTAAAGCGGTTTAAGGACAATTTTGTCGGGTTTATCAGCAACATGCTCATTGAAAGAAACATAATTAAATATATGGGGTTAAATGGTATAGGTGTGGTGAATTTTTTCAGCTTGCAAGAAGTGAGAGAGATGGTGACAGTCGATGAGCTTACCATAACCGGCAATACCATAGTGGAATGTCTGCAGCAGAAGCCTTCAAAAAGCGAGGGAAAAATGGAAATGGAAATGGCTTTCGGTGGTATTGCCCTGGCAGACTGCGAAAACCTCACCATCAGGGAAAACCATATTGATAAAAACGGCGTCAACCTCGCGGCTCCGGTGTGCGGCATCTTCATCCAGCACGGTGAAAGAATCGATATTTCGGATAACCGCATATTAAATAACGGCCCTAAAACATTCGAAGGCTTGACCGAAGTAAGCCCCGGGATAGGCGGCGGAATCATTATCAGGTTAGGACTTGGAAAGGTGATGGAGGAGTTTGTTGAAAATATCCCATTCATGGATGGCGTGCCGGCCGTGAAAATACACGATAATATCGTAACCCAACCCTTGGGGAAAGCATTGTTTATTGGGGCTTTTGGGCCGGTCTCGGTGGTTGGCAATCATTTAACATCACAGGGAATCGATCCCAAAATCAGTTTTTTTCCATCCTTGGCCGGTTCCGTGATGATCATCAACCTGGGCGTAT
>JAGLQA010000657.1 GCA_023137075.1 Candidatus Aminicenantota bacterium | reverse complement strand
ATGGTTGAAAAATCCGGGAAAAGATAGTATATTAAAAGATGGAAAACAAAGACATCACATTTTATTCTCACGGCGCCTGTAACGAAGTGACAGGCTCAAAACATTTTATCAAAATCGATAAGGATATCATCCAACTCGACTGCGGCATGTTCCAGGGCAGGCGGAAAGAATCCTACAGGAAAAACCTTGAACTCAATTTTTCCCCGGCGGAGGTTTCAGCCATCCTCTTGAGCCACGGTCATTTCGACCATTCCGGCGCACTGCCGATCATGGTAAAAAAAGGATTCGGCGGCAACATCTACTCGACGTCGGCCACCCGGGATATCGCCAATATAATCTTGCTCGACAGCGCCTATATCCAGCAGAAAGATCTTGAGTACCTGCAAAAAAAAGCGAATAAATACCCGGACCGGGGATTGACGCTGCGGGCCCCTTTCTATAATTCCCAGGATGCGCTGGATACCATGGGGCATTTTGTCACCATTAATTATCACCGGGATTTTTCCCCGGTTCCGGGGGTTAAAGTAAATTTTTTCGATGCCGGACACATCCTCGGTTCGGCGATGGTTTGTTTAAATATCGACGACAAAATGAAGGTAGGTTTTTCCGGGGATTTGGGCAGAAAAAAACTTCCCATACTCAGGGACCCGGAGATAATGCCCGACTTAGATTATTTAGTGCTGGAAGGCACCTACGGCAACAGGCTGCACGATACCTACGGCATGGCCAAGGAGGACCTGGCAAAAGTAGTTAACCGGGCATACAAAAGAGGCGGCAAGATTATTATCCCGGCCTTTACCATCGAACGAACCCAGGAGTTGATATATATACTGCATCTCCTGGTAATGGATCAAAAAATCCCGGACATACCGATTTATGTCGATTCTCCCATGGCAGTTAACGCCACTTCCATATTTAAGATTCATCCCGAATGCTTCGATAAAGAAACCTTTGATAACTTCATTTCCGTCAACCTTGATCCCTTCGGATTTAACCAGATCAGGTACGTGAGTTCGGTACGGGAATCGAAGAAGATCAACGAGCACACCGGCCCGGCAGTTATCATCTCCGCCAGCGGCATGGCCGAAGTGGGCCGCATACTGCACCATCTGAGAAACAACATCGAAAACCCGGCGAATATCATAGCCATTGTCGGTTTTATGGCGGAACATACCTTAGGAAGACGCCTGGTTGAGGGATTCAAAGAGATAAAAATTTTCGGCAAAAAATACCGGGTTAATGCCGAGGTAAAGACCCTGAATGCCTTCTCCGCCCATGCGGACTATAATGAGATCAAAGAGTGGGTAAAACAATACGACTTAAAGAAACTGAAAAAAATATTCTTAGTCCACGGTGAAAAAGAGGCGCTGCTTTCCCTGCGAAAGGAGTTGTTGTCCATCGGCGTGAATGATGTGAAAATTGCCGGGTACGATAATACCTACGAGTTAGAATATTAAAGCCGTTACCCTTCGGCTCCCGGAAGTGGCCCGAAAGGATGTTGATATTACGGATATTTCCATGATATAATGATTTTGTGAATAACAGGAGGAAGCATGAAGTATAAAAGGGAATTAGCCTGTGTGGACTGCGGCAGTAAAGATATTTGTTTCGGTTATGCCGGTTCGACCACCAATGTATTTGTCCCCAGTGGCATGATTGTGTTTCACGGTTTCCGGACCCGTTCATATGTTTGCCTTGAGTGCGGTCACATTAACCAATATCTCCCGGAGGACAAGCTGATAAAATTACGAGACAGGTTTAAGCGGAGGGTAGGATAAAATCCTATAACCTCCTATTTTTTTTATCATTTTACCGGGCAGGAAGCGATGTTTGTGAATTATACAAGGGGTAGGGCTTGCTCCTTTCCAATTCTTTCAGAAACGTGGTATTCGCC
>JAGLQA010000656.1 GCA_023137075.1 Candidatus Aminicenantota bacterium | reverse complement strand
AAATTCCGAAGGAAACTATACTTGACAAATCAAAATTATCACTTTATAATTAAGACATGCTGATAGATAGAGAAATATTAGAAGATATATTCAAGTGGATTTCCAGGGAAGAGATTGTTATTTTGACCGGTCCCAGGCAGAGTGGAAAAACAGTATTATTAAAAATAATCGAAAAAAGGCTGAAGGCAAAAGACGAGAATGTTGTCTTCCTCAACCTTGAGGATGAGGAAATCCTGGAATATTTAAACCGGACGCCTGCCAATCTTTTAAAATTGGCCCCTGTAAAAGACAACCGAAAAATATATGTAATTCTTGATGAGATACAATACTTAAATAATCCTACTAATTTTTTAAAACTCATTTACGATGACCACAGGGAACAAATTAAGTTAATCGTATCCGGTTCTTCTGCTTTTTATATAGATCAAAAATTCAAAGACTCTTTAGCCGGGAGAAAAAAAATCTTTTACATATTGCCGTTGAATTTCACTGATTTTTTTAGTTTTAAAGGGAAAAAGGAACTATTAGATACTACCGGGGAAATTTTCTCCTTAGACAGTTCCGGCTCATCTCCTTTAAATATCATTCAGCAGCGGGAAATGGATAATTTGATCGAAGAGTATATGTTATATGGAGGCTACCCGAAAATCGTGCTGGAAACCGACTTCTCTATTAAAGCTGAATTGCTCCAGGAGATTTTAAATTCTTATATTAAGAAAGATGCCATTGAAGCGGACATTCGTTCAAGGGATAAATTTTTCGCCCTTTTGAGGATACTGGCGTCGCAGGCAGGTTCCTTAGTCAATGAAAATGAATTGGCAAATACCCTTGCCATATCAACCAGTGCTATCCGTCATTATCTTTACATCATGCGGAAATCCTTTCATATTCATTTTGTCGAGCCTTATTACAGTAATGTTCGCAAAGAGATTTCTAAAATGCCGAAAGTCTATCTTTTCGATACCGGTTTGCGCAACAGGATATTGAATAACTTCGAGCCTATCGATTTCAAGCTGGATAAAGGAGAGATTTTTGAAAATTTTATTTTCAAGATGTTGGCGGACCGGTATGGTTTCGACACCTTGAAATTCTGGCGCTCTCAAGCTAAAAACGAAGTGGGTTTTATATTGGTAAAAGAGAAAAAAGCGGTAGAAGTCAAATATAACTCTTCGCTTTTCAAACCCAAAAAATACGCCTTCTTCCAATCGAAGTATCCTGATTTTTCATTCCATCTGTTTCATCGCCAGGGAGAACCGGGAGTCACGGAGCAAAATATCTTATCCCACAAAATTTAGAAAGTGGTTTTATTAAGCTTTTGATGAGATTTCAACTGAAACCTTATTAGATTTCTCTTTTTTCTTTTCCGCAAAATGTTTATTACAGTTTTCTATATACCCCTCCAAATCCAAATCGTCCGGCAAAGGGCATTTTTTCTCGTTATACAATTCGTCCATATAATAGTATTGCACAATGTTATATCATTTTTCTATTCTGAAAACAAATTAAAAAAGTCACAGTCATGCACCGTGCACATTCTTTTTTTGCACCGCTTCCCCTTTTTTGTATATCCTAAGTGTTACTCAAATCTTTATGACTTAAGGGCTTTCAGGTGATATAACATCCGGTAAATCAGATATTATACAGGTTGTAATGATCTTCTAAGATCACTCAAGAGTCTTAACAATACACAATCCGGCAAAGCATTTAGGAAACTTCACGATTAAAGAAAAAAACAACAAATCGGATACTTTATTTCCTGAAATTTAGGCCTCTATCTGGAATAGGATCGGTTGTAGTAACA
>JAGLQA010000655.1 GCA_023137075.1 Candidatus Aminicenantota bacterium | reverse complement strand
CTAACAGGCTGGAACGAAGTAATGCCCCGGCTCAGGGACAGGAAAACCGGATCCGGCTACCGCTGCAATACCTGTGAAAAGAGAACGCTATGCGGATTTTGCCCCGGTTTTGCCAACTTAGAGAACGGCTCGGAAGAGGACTATTCGGAGTATCTCTGTGAAATAGGGCAACTGCGCTATGAGAAGATAAACGAGGCGATTGGAGAAAATAAATGAGCATTTAAAAGGAGATATGATGAAACCGAAACAGGGACAAAATAAACAAAAACAGCCATATGAAAAACCGCTGCTGAGAGTCATCGAAATGGAAACCGACCAGGTGCTCGGCATAGGGTGTAAACTAGCGACCGGTCCGCCTGATGTGGGAGACCCGATAACCTGTATCGGCAGCTTCTGCTCGGAAGAGGGCTCATAATTCCGCGGCGCGGCTTTTTCTCAATGCTTAATCTACAATCTTTAATAATCAATTAACAATGCAATGATCTGATGAGAGGATGAGAAAATCGTTCATATAAAAAAATCTTCATCATCAGCGACTGCCGGGAAGATGGGAATGATATATATGGAGATTGGAGGGGTACAATTTTCCGTTTTTAGTCGCTCACCCCATTTACTGCAAAAACATGAGGCGGTATACCGTCGGTTTATCAGGAAAACAAAAAACATGGCAGCAGCCATCGACGTGACCATTCACCTTGAGGCGGGAGATCTCCCGGAAACCGGAAATTTAAGCGAAATATTCGACAGCGGTCAGTCCTGGTCCATGTTCCGGGAGGGAGATGTTTATTGGATAGTACGCCAGCCGCGGGCCTTTAGCGAACCCCTGTGGGTGGCACGGTTTGGGCGTGATATGGCTGAGGTTACCGTTTACTGCAGCGATAAAATCACCTCAACGCCTTTTCGCTATCCCCTCGACCAGGTTTTGCTTATGTACATCTTAGCGCGAAACAATGGGGCGATCGTTCATGCCGCCGGCCTGCGGATCGGTAATAAGGGACTGCTGTTTCCCGGTCCGTCGGGAGCCGGAAAAAGCACACTGTTACGTCAATTTGCCGGCTGTAAAGAATCGGAAGTTTCTCTCCTGAGTGACGATCGTATCATTATTCGTAAGATCGACGGCGATTTTCATGCTTTCGGAACGCCCTGGCCCGGAGAAGAGGGAATCGCGCTGAATGAAGGGATGTCTTTATCCGGGATTTTTTTTCTGTCCCATGGAGAACAAAACAGTTTGAAAGAACTCAACCAACCGGAAGTCCTGGAGAAGCTGCTGCGGGTAACGTCCATTCCCTGGTACGACCGGGACGTTATGGATGATGTGCTTCACTTTTGCGAGGATTTGATTACAAAAAAACCCTGTTATGAACTCCTCTTTACCCCCGATTCGAGTATAACAAACTTCTTAAAAACTCTACCGCTGTAAGAACGTAGCCGCACGGATTTGGGCAGCCCTTGCCTCTTTTTTCCTTTTCTATTATAATAAAAACGGTGAAAAAATTTGAAATAGCAGGAAACTCTGTATGGTTTCGCTTTCGCAGGTAGTTTTACATGGAAACGACAATAAAAAAGAATATTTACAAATTATTTGATGCGGATGTCGATTACCACTTCCTGACAACTTTTCGAGCGGAATTAAACCGGCAATGCAATTTGATGCTGGTACCGGCAGCAATAGTGGCCATTTTTTCCTGGCTTCCTTATATTCCTTTAGATATGAGCCTGTTCTCTGAGATTCGTGTCATCATATTATTCAGGTTGGGGTTTACGTTGCTCGGAATCGTTATCTTAATATTGCATTTTACACCCTTTTTTAAGAATAAAAATTATTGGCTGCTCTTTTCCCTGATATGTTATTTAGAACTGGCATCACCCGTTATCGCCGGGTTGGTTAAGGCAGATTCGGCTTATATGACCGGGTATGCCATGCTCGTTCTGCTTATCCCCTTGCTGCCCTTCAATAAAATTCATTCGATTACGATGATGTCGTCATCGCTGTTCTTATTTATAGCAATTGGTTTTTTTTCAAAGATAAATTTCGATACCTGGGGGGAAATTTATGGATTGAACAACCTGGCTGCTGCTACATTAGTCTCATTTATCGGTATCTTCGTGCTTGATAATATCAGGAAGGTCGGTTATGAGAAAAATAAGCTGAATTACCTCACCAACATGAAATTGAAAGTGGCAACCATGGATATATTTCAAATCAATGAAGAATTAAAAACAGCCGATACATTTAAAAGTAAATTACTTGAAATAGCGGCCCACGATTTAAGAAATCCGCTGCAAGGTATTATCGAGTGTATTCGAATTCTCGAAGGTGAAGTTAAAGAAGACCGGTTAACGGCTCAGAAATTGCACGCCATCCATCGCTCTACTGAAAATATGTTACGATTGATTACCAGGCTGTTAAAATCTCTATCCATCGAGAGCGGTAAACTGGTATTGAACAAAAGGGATGTGGATATCGGGAAATTGGCGGAAACGGTTATTAGCGAGAGTAAACCCAACTTTGAGAAGAAGAATCAGAAGATACTCTTTACTGCCGAAGAAAAATGTATGGTCAATGGGGATGAAATGCTTTTGAAGGAGGTTTTTGAGAATTTGTTGAGCAATGCTGTCAAATTCTCTTTTCCCGGCAAGTCAATATGGGTAAATGTGGGCCGGCATGGTTCTGTCGTAACCTTCAGCGTTCGCGATGAAGGGCCCGGTTTAAATGAAGAGGATAAAAAAAAAATGTTCGGCCGGTTCCAGAAATTAAGCGCTAAACCGACCGGGGGTGAATCATCCACAGGGCTCGGACTGGCCATTACCCGGGACCTAATTGAAATGCATGATGGTAAAATAAGGGCGGAAAGCGAGCCCGGCCAGGGATCAACCTTCATTGTCAGAATTCCCAAAGCCAGCGCCTATTTTGTTTAAAAAAATTCGGAGAAACATAACGGTTTTGTCCGACATAAAGGATGAAAGCGAAAATAAAACACAGGAGGATAAAATGAAGTTAAGAATAGTAGTTCTTTTATTGGCAGGTTTAATGGTATTTACTATCCACACCGCGGGTAAGGTTAAGAAAGAAAGACCCTTAGTTCAGATGGCGATTTTACTCGATACCAGCGGCAGCATGGAGGGACTGATCGAACAGTCCAAGACCCAGTTGTGGAAAATCGTTAATGAAATGGCGCTGGCGAAAAGAGAAGGTCTGAGCCCCAGGCTGGAGGTGGGACTGTATGAATACGGCAAAGACTCGATCCCGAAATCCGAAGGTTTCCTGCGCATGATCGTTCCGTTGTCTGAAGACTTAGATAGAATTTCCGAAGAGTTATTCAAGCTGAAGACCAACGGCGGCAGCGAATACTGCGGTAAAGTGATTCAATCGGCAGCAAATGAGTTAAACTGGAGTAAACGCACCGATGAATTTAAAGTGATATTCATAGCCGGAAACGAACCCTTCACCCAGGGTGAGGTGGATTATAAAATCGCCTGCAAAGAAGCAATTTCTAAAGGAATCATCGTGAACACTATTTTTTGCGGCGATTACGAATCCGGTATCCGGACGTTCTGGAAAGAAGGCGCCGACCTGGCAGACGGCAAGTATATGAATATCGACCACAACCGGAAAATTGTCCATATCCCGGCCCCCCAGGATCAGAAAATTATTGATCTGGGTAAGAACTTAAACAAAACCTATGTGGCCTATGGTAAAGGGGGTTCCGCTAAAAAAGAACGGCAAAGAAGGCAGGATAAGAATGCCCTCTCCATGAGCGAGGAAGCCATGGTACAGCGAGCCGCGGCAAAATCAACCGCCCAGTACAAAAATGTGGCCTGGGATATCGTGGACGCGGAAAAAGAGGGAACCATTAAGATCGAAGATATAAAAGAAGAGGATTTACCCGAAGAGATGCGTAAGATGAGCATAAAAGAGAGAAAGGAATATATCGAAAAATTGAAGAAAGAAAGAGAGGAAATACAGAAAAAGATACAGCAGTTAAAAAAAGAGAGAGATAAATACGTGGCTGAAAAAAGAAAAAAAATGGCCGGCGAAAATACCCTCGATACCGCGATGATTACAGCCATCCGGGAACAGGCAAAGAAGAAGAATTTTAAGTTCGAGAAAAAATAACGGAACCTAAATCCCCCAGGGGGCCGCGTTTTATCGGCCCCCTAAAAGCTAAATAGTAATAGAATGAAAGAGGTGACTAAAATGAAAAAATTAAATACAAACCCGGTGCGTAGACACTTGCCTCCGGCGGTGTTGAACCGCTTCGTGGCGCGAAGATCATTGGTATTATTAATGGTGATTCTTTGTCTGACGTCACTGTTGGCGGCTGACGGCTTCATCATAATTCCACGCCCCCCTTACCCGCCCCTTCCGCCGCGCCCCATTCCCCGGCCTCCGGCCGGCCCTTTCCCCCTGGAAGTGAAATATCACAGGGTGGATGTCACAATAGAAGACCGGGTGGCCACGACCCGTATAGACCAGGTCTTTTACAACCCGACCCGGTGGAGACTCGAGGGCTACTATCTCTTTCC
The DNA here is from genome assembly GCA_023137075.1 of Candidatus Aminicenantota bacterium. Lineage (GTDB taxonomy): Bacteria > Acidobacteriota > Aminicenantia > UBA2199 > UBA2199 > JAGLQA01. Next base: position 3,559 of record JAGLQA010000655.1, on the reverse strand, counting down.
TATCCCCAAAAACGCGGTGATAAAAAAGTTTTCCATGTTTGTGAACGGCAAGGAGCTTGAGGCCGAACTTTTAGATGCAAATAAGGCCAGGAAAATCTATGAAGATATTGTGCGCCGCCAGCGCGACCCGGCCCTGCTTGAATACAGCGGTTTAGGGGTGTTCAAGGCCCGGATATTTCCCATCGAGCCCTATTCGGAAAAACGAGTGAAGATGTCCTATAATGAAATATTAAGCAAGGACAACCACACAGTTGAGTACCTGTACCCCCTGAATACGGAAAAATTTTCCGCCAAACCGTTAAAAGATGTCAGCATAAATGTGCGGGTAAAATCAAAAGAAAAAATCAAAAATATCTACTGCCCGACCCATAAAACGGAAATCATCCGCAAAGGAAATTTTCGGGCCCGGGTCGGCTACGAGGAACATAACATCAAACCCGACATCGATTTCAAACTCTATTACAGCACCGACAACACCAGGTTAGGATTCTCCCTGCTCACATATAAAAAGGGAAGAGAAGATGGATTTTTCTTTCTAAGCCTAAGCCCCGGTTTTGAAACGAAAGAGAGCGATATCGTTGAAAAGGATATCACCTTTGTGCTCGATGTGTCGGGCAGTATGGCCGGGAAAAAAATGAAGCAGGCCAAAGAGGCATTGCTGTTCTGCATCGAGAACCTTAACAAAGGCGACCGGTTCGAGATGGTGCGCTTCTCGACCGAAGCCGAGGCCCTCTTTGACGAACTCCGTCCCGTCAATGAGAACAGCCGGAAAGAAGCCGGGGAATTTGTGCGGAATTTACGGGCCATCGGAGGCACCAATATCGACGAAGCGTTGGCGCTTGCCCTAAGGATGAAAAAAAAGCAGGGCAGGCCTTATATCGTAATCTTCCTGACCGACGGCAAACCAACCATTGGCGTAACCGATGAAGACTCCCTGTTAAGCAAAATAAAAAAGAGTAATATCGCAGGCACAAGAATCTTCACCTTTGGCATCGGCAATGAGATCAACACCCACCTCCTGGATAAAATTACCGAAATGACCCGGGCTTACCGGACCTATATCGCTCCCGATGAAGATATCGAGATCAAAGTATCGAATTTCTATTCCAGGGTGCAGTCCCCTATCCTGACTGATATTAAATTAGATTTCGGCAGCAAAATCCGCGTGTCGAAGACCTACCCCATCGATTTACCGGACCTCTTCAAAGGCTCTTCCATCACCATATTAGGACGTTATAAAGGCAGTGGCGACACAAAAATTGAAATGGCAGGCAAGATGAGAGAGCGGACGCGAAAGCTGGAGTTTTCCGCTGCCTTTGCCGGCAAGGATGAAGATAATGATTTTATCCCGCCCCTCTGGGCCGCCAGGCGAATCGGTTACCTGCTGGACCAGATCCGGCTGCACGGCAAAGATAAAGAATTGGTGGACGAAGTGACGGAACTGGCCCGGACCTACGGTATCATAACCCCCTACACCAGTTACCTGATTATCGAAGATGAGAGGACGAATGTGCGCCGCAACATGATCAGGCCGGTAGATCAAACCTTAGGCCGGATTGCCGACCGCGATGCGGCCTTTGAAAGTAGAAACCGGGAAGAGTTTTCAGATATGAAACGAAAATCCGGCGGCAGAAGCGTTCAGGTAAGCAAAGAAGTCCAGGAAATGAACACTGCTTCAAATTATGCCCAGGCACGCCCCGGGCATTCCCGGGTGCAGTTTACCGACAAAGAAGGGAAACTCCGGGATATAAAACAACAGGTCATGAATATCCAGGGCAGGGCAATCTATAACACGGGTAAATTCTGGGTGGACTCTTATGTCCAGGCACAAAAAGAGCAAAAGATAACCCGTATTCAATTTGCCGGCGTTGAATATTTCAAGCTCTTAAAGAAGGAATCCGGGGCTGCCCAATTCCTGGCACTGGGTCAGAATGTTCGTTTTGTATTGAACAACAGGATTTACGAAATATACGAATAAGTCACGAAAACTCCCGTTCTAATTTTTTGAGGAAAACCGGAACTTATGGATTAATCCAAGCCGGTTTTTTACACTTAGTTTTTGATAAATATTATAAAGATGAGCTTTGACGGTTTTTAGAGAAATAAAAAGTTCATCCTCAATTTCTTTGTTGGTTTTTCCTTTGATTACCAGCTCGACGATTTCGCTCTCTCTTTTTGAGAGTTTGTATTTTTGGACAATTATCTTCAGCTTTTCTTCCGATTTTAACCTGAGATCCCGGTTTTTTAGCAACCAGCGGTGCAGCAGCACAGTCAGTGCCGCCACTAACGGGAGTAAAAGTGTTTTGGCCCACCAGGTTTTCCAAAAGGGAGGTTTAATTATAATGACGACTGATGAGCCTCTATTATTCCATATACCACTGTTGTTGGAACCCCTGACATGGAAAGTATATTGACCGGGATTAAGGTTGGTAAAGGTGGCTTCTGTTTTGTTACCCAGGAAAATCCAATCGTCAGTAAAACCTTCCATTTTAAACTTATATTGATTCTTCTCCGGTTGTGAAAAATTCAGTGCTGCAAAACTAATGGAAAAAATGTTTTCATCATAAGACAATGTGAATTCGTGGGGACCGGAAGAGTGTTTTTTTCGGTGAGCGCTTCTATTGCTGCTGTTTGGAGTTTTAAATACCTCAATCCCGGTAATAACGATTGGGGGAACATAAAAATTATCTTTTATTTGATCCGGGTAAAAACAATTGAAACCATTAAGACCACCAAAAAAGAGTTCCCCGCCCCGGCTTTTGAAAAAGGCCCGGGAATTGAATTCCCAGCCTTGAATACCATCATTCGGAGTGAAGTTCCTGGTAGCTTTTGTATGTGGATTGAACCTGGATATTCCTTTATTGGTGCTTAACCAAAGGTTCCCATGATGGTCTTCCAGTATCCCGTATATAATGTTGCTGGGAAGGCCATCTCGCATTGTAAAATGAGTAAACATGCCCGTTTCCGGGTTAAGGCAATTCAGACCACCGCCGCGGGTTCCAATCCAAATAATCCCATTGTAAGATTCAAGAATAGAGAGTACTGTATTATGGCTCAGGCAGTTGGTACAGCCCGCGGTATATTGAAAGCGTGTGAAACTCTCTTTTTTATGAAGTAAACAGTTAAGTCCGCCTCCTTCGGTACCAATCCAGAGATTGCCGGAACGGTCTTGAAAAATATCCGTAACAGTATTATGGCTCAAACTCAGAGCATTATGGAGATTATGCCGGTAGTAACCAAAGGTTCCTTTTTGGCGGTAATAACGATTTAGACCACCTCCATACGTACCGATCCACAGGTCTCTCGATGGATCTTCAAGTACTTTGACAACATGATTATGGCTCAATCCTGAAGAATTTCCTGTTTTATAGTAATGCTTGAAAGTCTCCCGGTAGCGATCAAATCTATTCAGACCTTTAATAGTTCCCACCCAAAGCATCCCTTGATGATCTTCCATGATCGAATATACAAAATTTCTGCTGAGGCTTTGGGGATTGTTTTTTTGTTGTATATAAAAAGTGTAGGTGTTTTTATCCCGGTCGATGCGATTGAGACCTCC
>JAGLQA010000654.1 GCA_023137075.1 Candidatus Aminicenantota bacterium | reverse complement strand
CCTTACAAATCATTTCTACAAGATCTTTCACATGAGCCTCCTTAATCGCCAGGATTTATTTCTTTTTTTTATTAAATCAAATTCCTTCATATTCCTTCTTCTTTGAAAAAATGTAAGCGCTTTCCTTAATACTTACAGTGTTATTGTACTAAACCAAATTTATTTTTGCAAATCCATTTCTATAATATTCATAGGCAACAAATTAAAAACATCCTCAGCTAACTTAGTTTAGGGGATCATGCTAGATGAACTTAAATTGAAGCTTACAATTGTTTTGCTTTAGCAAATGCCTGTTCGGCTTCTTTAAATTGGCCTGAAAGGTAAAGCTCAAATCCTTTGAAGTAAAAAAGAGGGATAGACAGCAGCATGCAAAAAACAGGATTCATTATTTTTCCGTAATTTTTATTCACAAAAAGAGAATTTTGGGCTATAATACAGCATGCGTTACCTGCTGTACCATAAAGACGGGCTTATAAAAAAATTTCCTTTGCAAAAACCGGTTATATGGATCGGTAGAAGCATATCCAACGATATCATAATCGACGATAAGGGAGTATCCAAAAAACATTGCAAAGTAGAGGTGTTTGACGATTGTATCAAGGTAACGGACCTAAGTTCCTTGAACGGGACTTTCGTCGATAATACCTCGGTCAAAGAGGCGAGAATCACGCTGAACCGGTCATTCGGTGTGCTGAATACCGATTTTTTCTTCAAATTGGGCGATATCAAGGAATTTAAAATCAACAAGGATTTGTCGAATATCATCGTCGGCCTGGCAAAAAGGAAACGCAGCGCGAAACAATTGGAACTGGAAACGAAAGAATGTGAGACTAAGTACGACCGGCTCCTGCAAAATGTTGTCGAGAAAGCTATGTCCTTTGAACGGTTACCGGATTTTATCGGGGCGGTAAAGTCCGCCATTTCTCCCATTATCCGCAAAGGTAGCCTCTTTTTTATCCACCATAACCAATGGTTTACCCTGTTCGACCACCGGCCCTTAAACGACCCGGCTGCATTAAAAAAACAACCGGAAAATTTTGTCGATAAGGAAGGTAGTTTCGTATTGAAAGGAGAAACCTGTTATTACAGGTCGTACAAATGCAAAACCGATCCGGTTGATTGTTATTTAATTTTTGTTAATTCACAAAACTCCCCGGCCCCCCGGGATCCTCTCCACAAATTTTTAACGAAACTGATCGAAATCATCGAATTTAATTTGCAAATCGTACCGGATATCTCTTTTAAAATCGAACCGGAACCCATACTCTTTCAAAACCGAGATATTTCAATCTTGGGCAGTAGCCCGGCCATAAAAAAGATGGTCGAATTAGTGCAAAAAATTGCCGCAAAATCCACGTTCATATTGATCATGGGAGAGAGTGGGACAGGTAAGGAATTAATTGCTAAAATGCTTCACCACCTCTCGGAAAGAAAAAAATACATGGCCTTTAATTGCGCGGCGATTCCCGCGAACCTATTGGAGAGTGAATTGTTCGGCTACGAAAGCGGCGCCTTTACCGACGCACGTAAACAGAAAAAAGGCAGGATCGAAGAAGCATCAGGGGGGACATTGGTGTTAGACGAAATCAGCGATATGCCCCTTGAAATCCAGGCTAAATTACTGCGGGTTATCCAGGAAAAATCGCTCATGAGGCTCGGTGGTTTGGAAGATATTAAGGTTGATTTAAGAATCATTTCCATGACCAACCAGGATATCTATCGACTGGTAAAAGAAAAAAAGTTCAGGGAAGACCTGTTTTTCAGGCTGCGGGTTCATGAACTTCATGTGCCGCCTTTGAGAGAAAGGAGAGAGGATATACCGGGTCTGATCAAATTTTTTTCCCGGGTTTATTCCGATAAGAACGGTATCATCCCCGGCGGCTTCTCGGAATCCTTCGGCGAATGCCTTTTCAATTATGATTGGCCGGGTAACATCCGGGAACTCGAAAATGAAATCTCCCGCATCATGGAGATAATCGAGGACCATGAATTGATCAGCGACCATCATGTTTTGCCTGCTATTACGGCTGCTTGTGAGGAAAAGGAAGAACGGGCAAAAACGCGGGACATGTCGCCCATAAAAGAAGAGATGCGAAATGTCGAAAGAGAGAAAATATTGAGTTTACTCGACCAAAATAAAGGCAACAAAACGAAGACTGCCAAAATGATAGGCATGAGCTACCGCGGCTTCTTAAAAAAACTCAAAAGATTGCAGATCGATTAACTCACTTTCCAGGGGAAATATAACCCGGAAATGCGAAAGTGAATCCCGCATCCCCGGGTATTAAAAAAATCTTTCTTTAATTTACTTCCGGCTTATTCGCTTGACCACTTTCCCGTTTTTGGAGATTTCAGCCGAAATTTTCACCTCTCCGGGTTTCAGGTTCGGGAAAACCAAGGCCGGGGGCGCGCTTGCCGTCTGACTGGCATTATATGTCCCGTCCCCGTAAAAAGTCCCATAGATGTACGAGTTATAATGTAAACTCCATGTACCTGCCACCGTCGTGGTTCCGTTAACGGTAAATGTACCGGTTAGATCGAGGCTGGAGCCGGTGAGAGAAAATTGGTAGTCGGTTATTGTTCTCGAAGTGGTGCCGGTAATCGTTATGGTCATGATATATCCATAGGAGTTTACCCTGGATTTCATTTTGATCTGGTAATTGGTCAATGTACTTTTCCCGGAAACCTTTTTTACCCTCAAGGAAACCGGGTAGTTCTGGTTGGTCGTACCCTCATAGGTGCCGTTTACAAACTTATCCATTGTGACATTTAGGGTGGTCTGCCGGCCGCTATCTACGGTTTCGGTTGTTTCATAGTCTTCGTACCCATCTTTTGTCAACTTGATATTGTAGGTTCCGGGATCTAAGTTCTCGATTGTGCGATTTGTTTTTCCTTTGTGCAGTCCGTTCAGGTAAATATTCACATCCGTGGGAGTGGAATTAATTCGCAGCGATCCCTGTTTTAAGCAGGTGGCTGAAAGGGAATGGTTTTGGTCCATGGTAACCGCTCCACTGGCAGCTACCGCGGCCCCATCTAATTTTACAGACAATTGCGAGTACCCGCTCTGCAGGGAGAAATTGTAACTGACGGATTTCCCTTTTTTGTGCTGGGAGGTCCCGGCTGTGGGTGTACCGGTAATACCTTCACCCACATTAACCGTTAAGTCGTATTTGGGTTTCTTGACAACCAGAAAATAGAGGACCACACCCACCACAACAACACCCCCAACAACCAACAGCCAGGGGAATTTTTTCTTTTTTTTGCCAGGGTAACCCTCAGCTTCGATGACATTCGCGTCATCCCTGGAATAATACTCGCTGATTTCGGCAGCCGTTTCGGCGCCGGTTTCCGCTTCTTTTACCCTTTCCTTTTTTTCGGTTTTCACCACCTGGTCCGTATAACCCGGGTATGGAAAGCAAACCAGCGATAGAAAAGCAATCAACACAACAATGGAAATTCCTTTTCGCTTGATAAATTCACTCATATTACCTCCTAATTATATTCTGTAATATTATTTAACTTTATAAGGGAGATGCTTGGTCAAATATTGTGAAACCTTCTTCATTGCGGCCTTATTTACTTTAGTAAATTTTTTCTTCCGGTTCTTGTGTGCCCATATCAATTCCCCGCTCTTCACATCGATGATGTAAAGATTGTAAAAAACTCCCTTCGCCGAACCTATGATTGCATGACCCGCCAAACCACCGACGGCAGCGCCGGCAATCATCCTTCCCGTGCCGATACTACGGCCCACAATGTGAACAACAAATAGTGTTTCGCAATCGGTGCCCTGAACCACGGCCTGTACTTCGGGAATTGTGATATTGGCGTCTCCGGACTTTTTTTCATATTCGAATAATTTTTTATAGAATGCTGTTAGGTTTTCCTTGAATTCCGGGTTGTTTTCCACCGACTCGTCCACAAAGAAGGGAGCCGTTCCTTTTTTCAGTTCCGAATTCTTAAGTTTTTCATCTTCCGCCGTCAACTCGAGATAAACCACTTTTTCCTGGTCTAAGTAAAGTCCAGCTGATGTCAGGCTTATTTTTTCCGGCTTGTAATTTCTTTTTTCGAGTGAGGACTTAAAATTGGCAATAAACAACCCCCACAATTTATTGTTTTTCGCGAGCTTGAATACATCGGTTTTACCTTTGATGTCTTGCAGGTGCAGGAAATCGCCTAACACGTGAATTTTGCCCACTTCTTCCTTTTGCTTTTCAAAATCCGGGAATAGTTTGTCCGGTTTCTTTTGAGCAGATGTGGGGATAGTCATCAAAAAAAGACCGATAATGATTGTTAGACAGATAATTTTTTTTGCTTTAAATAATTTCATATAATATCTCCTGTTTTTTTAAGAAATTTTATAGATGCCATAAGAATCCACCGGAAATTTTTATGGGAGAACCGTATTCAAACCAGGCTTTTTTCTCATGGATCAGGTATAGAAGCTCGGCTGTCACCGAATATTTTGTTTTCCTATATTTCACCCCGCCGCCAAGAGCACCTCCATTAAATGTGTCCCCGTTAAGAATAACGCCAACGACTCCATAATAAGCGGAAATAATAGGTGTCCATGGGCTTTTTCCTAAGGGATAGATTCGCATCCCGAATGAATAACCGACACCTTCTATGGCATAACCAATCCCAGCGGTAAAACCCAGGTATTCAACCGGGGTAATCTCAACTCCACAGCCAAGCACACCGTAGGGGATGCCATACCCAATCCCGGCAGAAATAATGCTTTCTTTCATTTCTTTCTGTTCCTTTTGCTTTGATTTTTTTTTGAAACCAAATTGATCGGGCTGGGAAAAGACAAGACCGGACACGATTAACAAAACAACAAATACGATAAATACTTTTTTCATGATACCTCCTTCTGGTATAATTATTTTAAGTGTAAACTTCTAAAGCAAAACATTGAAAATATTTTATTTCAAGTAGTTTTGGCTGCACCATAGGACTTCCTTTTTTTATATGGATAGACACAAATCAAAGAACAGATTATGGCACAACGACAATAAACCAATATACTTGCAAGAATGGTGCCAATTTGATGAAAAAACGAAGGTCTTGTGGGGCAACAGCGGACTTTTCCCCTACTTGCTCTGATAGCACGGATTTCGCCGGTTTTTATATTAATTCAATAAAAAAATTTCCTTAAATAAAACTCTGCCGCCCAGGAAAGTGTGAACTTTAGTTCACTGTGAACCGTTCACTGTGAACGTAACGTTACCCCGGGATTTTCAGCCCGTAAGGTTTTAAACTTTTCTGAAATCATTTGTGCCGTGGGCCTAACTTCCGGGCACTTAGCTATCATATCCATGATTAATTTATTGATGAAGGAGGGGATGCCGGGCCGGAGAACAATGGGCTCTACCGGCTGTTTGTCCAATTTTTTTTGCAAAATTTCCAATTCCGAGCAGTCCGCGAAAGGCAATATTCCCGTGATCATTTCGTAGGCAATGATACCCGTGGCGTAGATGTCTCCGGCGGGAGAGAAAATCGAATGGGTGATTTGTTCCGGTGATATGTAGGGCAGTGTGCCCAACAAGCTGCCGCTCTCTGTAATACGGGTGTCATAATGGGACCTGGCCAGGCCGAAATCCAAAAGTTTCACAAAATTGTGCCTGCCGTCTTTTTCGACCAGCATGATATTGGAAGGCTTTAAATCCCGGTGAATTATGTGCCGGCCGTGAAGAACGGCGAGCACGTCCATGAGTTGCCCCAAAATATCTAAAAAATTGGCAACCGTTAGCTGCTTTTCATTTTTTATTTTTTCCGTCAGGGTGCGACCGGACAAAAATTCCATTACGATATAAAAATTGTCTTCCTGCTCCCCTCTCTCGAATATTTTTATGATATGAGGATGCTCCAACTTATCTATAATGACGCCTTCTTGCTTAAATCGCTTTTTGCTTAAAGGATGGGAAACATACTCCCTTTTTAAAACTTTGACGGCAACGATTTTCTTTTTTTTCAGCATGTGGCGGGCCTTATAAACCGTTGCCATAGCCCCGTAACCGATTGGCTCGATTATCACGTATTGACCGATGTAATTTGTTCGCTTCCAGAAAGCGAACAGGTAAAAATACTTCTTGAAAAAATTAAAAATCAAGTAGGAGAGGGAGGCAAAAAAAAGCAACAGCAACACTTTATACCACCAGGTTTCGGAAAAGGCGGGGGTAATCTTCATCCTTATCGAAGCGGGGTTTTTCATATCCCAGAAACCGTCGCTGCTGCTTGCCGTCACCAGGAAACGGTAATTACCTCCGGGTACATTCATGTAATGGGCAATTCTTTCCCGTGCCGAATCCTGCTCTATCCACCGGTGGTCATGCCCTTCTAATCGGTAGCGGAACCTGACTTTTCCCGGGTTGGCGAAATCGACAGCCGTATAAAAAAAATCGATGCGCTTGATTCCCGGCGGTACGTTGATTGTTTCGCCCATTTTTACACTTTTGCCGTCGAAGAGGACCTCTTTTATATAGACCGGCGGCGGTTGGCTGTGCAATTCCAGGTTGCCGGGATCCACCACCACCACCCCTTTCATGGTGGGGAACCAGAGCCTGCCGTCCCGGGATTTCCAGCAGGAGGGTTGAGTGCCGCAATTGCATTCTTCGTTTTTCATGCCGTCGTTCCTGTCAAAGGAAACCGGCTGCAGCGAACCGGTTTTCCCGGCCGCGAAGTCATGCAACTCTTTCTTTTTAATATAAAATATACCGACGTTAGAGGACATCCATAAATTGCCCTTGCCGTCTTCCAGTATTCCCAATATGGCGTCATCCACCAACCCGTCCCGCCCGGTATAGTGAAAATAACGGTTAGCAGAATAACGGTAAAGACCACCATAAGTGCCTACCCAGATCGTTCCTTCTTTGTCCTGGTAAATATCGTTCACCTGTTCATGTGCCAAACCACTGCCATCTTGAACCGGGTAAAATTTTTCATCTTTGAACAAGGTGAGACCTTTAAGCGTACCGAGCCACAGGGCGCCGTCCCGGGTTTTTACTATTTCGCTAATATAATTGCTTGTCAGGCCGTCCTTTGTGGTAAATTCGGTAAACCGATCTCCCATCGGCGCC
>JAGLQA010000653.1 GCA_023137075.1 Candidatus Aminicenantota bacterium | reverse complement strand
AAAATCGGAGTTCTCGGACGGCCTGACAAGACTTGACCCCGCAGGCCGTTCGCTGCCGGGTTTATCGTTCCGACCAAACGTCAAACCACACAAAACAGCTTCAACCCTCAAGCCAAAACTTTGAAACTCCGATTCCGGCTAAGAAGGGCGGCATTGATATGTCATCATTTTTTACCTCTTATAAAAATTACGTGATTACTATCTAAGATCGCGAGTTCGAGGCTTTCTTTTTAGCACATCTATATTATATGAAAAATAAAAAAGTTTGTCTATCAATTTTTTTTCAAATGTTATAAAAATCCTCTCATAATGGGACGCTCATTAGTTCCCTCGTTTCTTACCCTCAAGAGCCATAGAGGGGCAGATCTCCCTGGCTTATACAACTTTAGTTGTAGAAGAATACAACGTTAGTTTGATAGCTGTTTTTTTATACAACCAAAAATCCAACTTTAGACCAATTGAAATTACATTTTTCCCTATTATAATTTGAAACTAAGGTTTTTGAACAGATTAAAATAAATTAGGAGGAATAAAAAATGTTAAAAAAATTTTTTCAGGATTTATTTTTATGTTTTTGTTTGGTTTTTTTTCTATTTATAGCAGTAGAAGCAGAGAAACTGGGAAATTTCAGGGATGATTTGACTCTGAAAATATTTAATGAAAAATGTGGAATTGAAATGATGACTCAGCTCTTATATCAGAAATATCCAGGTGCACAACCTGGAAATAATCCTGCCTTCCATGAATTAGAGGAATTTACAGCCGAATATACTTCCCGTCGAAAATCGGATAGCCGGAATTTGTCAAGGATTTCCAGTGGTGAATTAAAAATTATTCCTATTGTATTCCATATTATTCATCAAAACGGGGAAGAGAATATCTCAGATGAACAAGTATTAAGCGCTTTGCAGGTACTGAATGAAGATTTCAGGGATAATAATCCTAACCGGGCCAACCTGGTTGTTGATTTCCAGGGACTTGAGGGAGATGCTATGATGCAGTTTGCTTTACCTACCCTGGATCCTGATGGTAATCCTACCACCGGAATTGAGAGAATTTATGACCCTAATTTTGAATATGGTGATGATTTTCTTATGCAGGAAACTTATAATTGGCCCCGGGATATGTACTTAAATATTTACATAGTGAAACACGCCCATAGTGATGGTTATGCTGCTTATTCCTTTTATCCTTCCGCGGTAAACAGCCGCCCGGAATTAGATGGGGTTGTACTCAGTCATTGGGCTTGTGGAACGACCGGTACAGCTCTCTGGTCCCATTACCGTGTGATTGCACATGAAGTGGGCCATTGGGCAAATTTAATTCATACCTGGGGTGATAAATATGCTGTAAATAATTCAAAAGCTTGTCGTACAGATGATTTGGTGGATGATACCCCCAATTGTATCGGATTAAAAGGCAGTGACCCCCAGGCTGGTCCGGATGGATGTAATACAGAATATGAATCCTGTACTTCATTAGATATGATCCAGAATCACATGGATTATAGCTTTTGTCCAATCGTCTTTACCCTGGGGCAGTGTGTCAGGATGGAAGCCTGTATGAATTTCCATGTATCAGACAGAGATTATATTTGGACATACGAAAATTTAGTTGATGTAGGTTTAGCGGAATAGAAGCATAACCTAAGCGGATGTGCTCATCCCTCTACTCGACCAGGTTGTCCGGGTATAACTGCATTTTTGTTTCCTTACATCATGGATATTTGAATTCTCGGACAACCTGTTGAGTTTTAGTGTTTTCTGCAGCCATTATTAATGGATAGGAAGGAAAAGGGGCAGGACATTTATTCCTCCACGAGGAGTGACCGCGCAGCTTTCGGAAAGGCCGCTCAGCACCATAACCATCGATGAACGAGCTTAATGAGGCATTTAGTGAATAATAAAGCTTAAAATGAAAATTGCTGAAAATATGTCGAACATGTTGGCCTATACCGTCATGTAATGGTATAATTCTCAAACTGTAATTTTTTTAAAGGTTTGTGCTCATGGATACGTTGAAGATCGGACATCTTAAAATAAAATACCGGGCCATACTCTCGCCACTGGCTTCCCTGACCGATATAACCTTCAGGCGGCTGTTAGACGAGATCGGCTGCGCCGGTTACATGGTAACCGAGATGATTTCGGCCGAAGGTATCAGGAGAAAACAGGAAAAAACCCTGCGGATGATTAGATCCTTTGACGCTCGCACCCCGCAGTTTGTCCAGGTTTTCGGCTTCCAACCGGAACCCTTCGTCGAAGCTGTTAAATATATTGAGAATGAAACCGGTTTTGCCGGTATCGATATAAATATGGGCTGTCCCGCCACAAAGGTTATGAAGAAAGGAGGAGGCGCGGCCCTGTTGAAAGATCCGCCGCTAGCCGGCCGGATCGTCGCGGAAATCAAAAAACACAGCAAACTGCCCCTGACCGTAAAAATCCGGTTGGGTTTCGATAAGGTCAATGTTTTTGAGATGATAAAAGTTCTTGAACAGGAAGGAGCAGACGCAATAGTTGTCCACTTCCGCTTGAAATCCGATGGCTACCAGGGCACGGCAAAGTGGGAGTACGCTCCGCAAATCCGGGAAAAGATAAACACCGTCTTAATCGGCAACGGCGATATCAGGAGTGCGGCGGAGGCAAAAGAGAAACTTACCGTTGTCGATGGAGTAATGATTGGCAGAGGGGGGCTGGCCAACCCACTGATTTTTGCCGAGATTGCCGGTGAAGAACCGGTATGCGGCGGTCGAACCTGGGATTTCGCCGGAGTTTTGAACCGGCTGCTGGAATTAATCGCTGAATATTACGAAGAAAAACTGCGGCTGCCCCGGGTAAAAGCCTTCACCCGCTTTCTCTTCTGGGGAAAGAAGTACGGTAAAAAAGCACGGCAGCGCATCTATAGTGCGTCTACCTTTGAAGAAGCAAAGGCGTATTTTGCTGCGTTAACAAAAAATGATTTTAATTGCTTATAGCATAGGATAAAAAAATGGCAAAAAAAAGAGTGGCTGTAGGCTTTAGTGGTGGTAAGGATTCCACCGCGGCCGCCATCTTGTTAAAACAAAAGGGGTATGGCGTAATTGCCCTGACCATGATATTAGGATTGAAGGGGGAAGAGGAGAAGATCGAAAGGATCGAAAAATTGGCGAAAACCCTTGACATCCCGATGCGAACGGTCGATATGAAAAAAACCTTTAAGGAAAAAGTGATCGATTATTTCATCCGCTCTTATGGCGAAGGGAGAACACCCAATCCCTGTGTTGCTTGTAATAATGAAATTAAGTTTAAACTGCTAATGGAAAACGCCTTGCAAAAAGTGGGTTGCGATTTTTATGCCACCGGCCATTATGCCGATACGATAGAGATCGACGGCGAGTTTTTCTTGAAAGAACCGGCAGACAGCAAAAAGTCTCAAATCTATTTCCTTGCCATGATCGACAGGGAGAGGTTAAAACATATAATTTTCCCTTTAGCCCATTTAAGAATCGAAAAGGTGAAACAGATATCAGCAGGTTTGCCCCTGGCAAACAAGCAGGAGAGCCAGGATGTCTGCTTCCTCCAGGAAGAACACCTGATGGATTATTTAAAACAGTATATACCGGAGAAATTTAGAGAGGGAGATATACTGGACATCAACGGGGACAGGATCGGCACTCACCGGGGGGCCATCTATTTTACTATCGGGCAGCGGCGGGGCACCCGCTTTTCATCGGATCGGAAACTCTACGTTATCAAAACCAATGTGGCGCATAACACTATTACCCTGGGGGAAGAAAAACATCTCTTTTCCAAAACGATAAAAGTAACGAAACCGGTTTTCCGGAAAGCCGTAAAGCCGGGGGATATTTATAAAGTAAAGGTCAGGTACTTGAGCAAATTTTCGCAGGCTGAGGTTACGGAGGTATCCGCCGATTTTATCCGGGCAAGGTTCAAAATCCCGGTAAGGGCGGTCACTCCCGGCCAGATCGGTGTTTTCTACGATAACGACATAATCGCCGCCGCCGGCTTTATTGCTTAAACCATTACATGGCGGTATCGACTAACATATACTTTTTTCCATCGTCAGGTGGACCCGTTTTTCGAGCAGCGCCTTGAAATACGACTATAAATTGCTGAGGCGCTCCACACATTTCTTCTCGCCTAAAATCAAGAGGTGGTCCTCGGCCTGGAACTCGTAATCCCCACCGGGAACTTTCTTTAATAATTTTTCCTCTTTATCCCCCGCCTTTTTAATTAAAATAATATCGACACCGTATTTTTGCCTTAGATTAAGTTCTTTTATCGTTTTACCGATGAATTTGTTGGGCACCTCGATCTCAAGAAGGAAGAGTCCTTCGATGATCTCAACCTTTTGTTTGTTCAAGGACGTAGACATCAGGTGCGACACTTCTCCGGCCAGGTCTCTTTTCAATATCTCCTTGTTGTAAGCGGATATCACATCGATTCTCCAGATCGTACCCAATATTTTCGTGGGATCGCATTCGGA
Organism: Candidatus Aminicenantota bacterium; assembly: GCA_023137075.1. Taxonomy (GTDB): domain Bacteria; phylum Acidobacteriota; class Aminicenantia; order UBA2199; family UBA2199; genus JAGLQA01. Next base: position 1,964 of record JAGLQA010000653.1, on the reverse strand, counting down.
GACCACCGGGATTTCATCGATATTCTCTTTGGCAAATTCCTTCATTATATAATCCAGATGATCGTTTTCATTCACCAGGAGTTGATTCGGCGTCGCAATATCCTGGGCCACCACAAAATCTTTCAGGTTCTCAAAATCGGGGGCCGCTGAACTCAGTTCCTGCTGCGAAATTCTTTCCGAAATGTTCCCTTTCTCATCCGGGATATAGAAAAAAGAATGATCCGATTTGATGAATTTTTCCACCAGTTTTCTCATCGAAGTATCGGGAGGAATGATTTCGATGCTGGGACGCATCACATCTTTGACGGTCATCGCTTTCAGGATATTTAACTCTCTTCCCTGGTGAATATTGATTCCTTTTTTCAGCAGCTTCAACGTATATATCGATCCCTTTAGAAACCTGGTCGTCGTAAGGCTGATGATTGTGGCAATCATTAACGGCAATATGATCTTATAATCATTGGTCATTTCGAATATAATCAGGATAGCGGTAATAGGCGCATGAGTGGTGGCTGCCACCACCGCACTCATCGCCACTAAGGCGTAGGCTCCCGGTCCCGCGGTAACGGCCGGAAACAATTTATGGACTATATTGCCGAAAAAGCCGCCGGTCATTGCCCCTATAAACAGGGAGGGAGCGAAGATACCGCCGGAACTACCGGAACCTAAGGTAATGGAAGAGGCCAGGATTTTCAGGAATATCAGGGCGAAAAGGAACATAATGCTCATCTTGCCGAGTAATGCCTGGTGCAGAGCGTCATATCCTACGCCGAAAACCTCCGGGAATTTTAAGCCGATAATTCCCAGTAAGATGCCGCCAAAGGCGGTTTTGTAATAATCAGGTATTTTTACGCTGTCAAATTTATCTTCAAGAAAATAGAGAACTTTAATGAATAAAATTCCCACAAAACCGGCAATTAGCCCTAATAAGGCGTAGGGGAGCAGTTCTAATGGGTGGCGCAGTGCGTATAGCGGAACCTCGAAAGCCGGGTAATTGCCGTAAAATATCCGGGAAACGACAGTTGCCGTTACCGATGATATCACGATAGGAGAAAATTGGCTGATGGCAAAATCCCCTAAAATGATTTCCACGGAAAACATGGCGCCGGCAATGGGTGTATTAAAAGCCGCGGCAATACCCGCGGCGGCTCCACATCCCACCAATGTCCGCATCCGCCTTTTCGATAATTTAAAAACCTGGCCCAGGGTGGAACCGATGGCAGACCCGATCTGGATAATCGGCCCTTCCCTTCCCACCGAGCCCCCGGAAGCGATGGTCAGGGCTGATGCTATGACTTTGCTTAGAACGACCCGGGGCCTGATAACACCGTTTTTCAAGGAAATGGCTTCCATAACTTCAGGCACGCCGTGGCCCTTTGCTTCCTTTGAGAAGAAATAGATAATCATGCCCACGATGAATGCGCCGACTGCCGGAATCAGGATGGTTAGCCACCACTTTCCCATGTAGTGGTCATTACCCCACAGGATTTGCTGGAAGAAGTGGATCAAAAACCGCAGCAGCGCCGCGCCCAAACCTCCCAACAGGCCGATGATCATCGGCACCACTATCATAAAACCGTAATCCGAAGTTTTAAATTTTTCCAGTATTGAGCTTATCCTGTTTTTTAGGTTCTTCATTCTAAAGTACTTTTCAGCATTTTTACAATTCCTTGATAGTAAATGAAAGAATTTATATTGACCGGGAATCCTGTCATTCTTCCGTTTAGTCCTGCTGCCTTAAAATCTATTGTATCACAAAGGTATCGATCTAGGCAACTTAATTTACAGTCCGGAATCCACCACCCGGGTTAGACCGGTAAGTGAAATGTCACAAATAGTGGTGGGTAATTATGGAATTTTGCAAAGTACTGAAAAAATTAACACCCCTGAAGAATGGCTTCCGGACTGGATATTAAAGGATGCACAAAAAAAATAGATGTCATCTATTGCAATATTATGATTAT
>JAGLQA010000652.1 GCA_023137075.1 Candidatus Aminicenantota bacterium | reverse complement strand
AAAAAAGAGGAGATTTCTCCATTGAAAACCGCGATCCCACTTATGCTCTTGGTTGAAGGAAATGGCACGCTGTGGATCGGTAGTTCCGCGGGTTTAACATCATACAGTCACCGGACAGGCCGGTTCAAAACTTACACCGCTGCCAACGGCCTTTCAGGTAATAGGGTTTCCTGCATAAAGGAAGACATGCGGGGAAATCTCTGGGTAGGTTATATGGGCGGTTATGTAGACCGCCGCAATAACGGCAAGTTTACCGCCTTTAATGAAACCCACGGTCTCAAGAAGGGTATTAATGCCATCGTTGAAAATCGCAAAGGAAACCTGCTCTTCGCCACCCGTGAGAACGGCGTCTTCGAGTATAGAGATGGAAGTTTTATTAGACATCATGTGCCCGGTTTAGATAAACTTCAACTCTATGCAATGGTTGAGGATTGGAAAGGAGTCCTGTGGATCGGCACTGACAACGGCCTATTCCGGGTCACTCACAAAACCACCGTTAGATATACTACCAATGAAGGATTACCCGGTAATAAAATCATAACTGTTCTGGAAGACAGCGAACGGAACCTGTGGGCAGGAACCCTTGAAGGCGGACTGGTCCGGATAAAGAAAGCCGGAGATGGCCATATAGTCTTTGAAAGGGTTCCGACAACGAAGTCTTTCAAGATTCTATGTCTTTTTGAGGACCGGGAAAAAAGTTTATGGATCTGCACCCTTGATTCAGGCATCAAACGGTTGAAAGACGGAAAATTCACATCCTATACGCCCCTTGAAGCGTACCATGATGAAATTTTCCTTTCTATGTTCCGGGATAGTAAAGGGAACACCTGGTTGGGCACTTACAACGGGAAATTATTTCGTTGTCAAGGCAGCGATCTAAAGGAAATCCTGGAACCCCCGGAACTCTCCGGTTCAGGCATTACTGCCATAGAAGAAGACAAGGAAGGCAGTCTCTGGATTGGTACTAATGGCGAAGGAGTATTTCGGAAAAAAAAAGGGACCTATGTTCAATATACTATTGATGACGGGTTGGCTGACAACCAGGTGATATCTATATTCAAGGACAGTCAGGGCAATCTATGGTTCTGTACCTCGGGCGGAATAAGCATCAAACAAGCTCGAAGTGGCATCCTGGACTCTTTTGCCTCCCGCTGCGGTTTATCCGGCAAGACAGTTCACAATGTCTATGAAGATAAAGCCCACAACATCTGGATAGCAACAAACCGGGGAATCACACTATTAACAAAATCTTTTGCAAAGATTACACATTACTTAGCAGGCGTTTCAATCACCTGCATTTATGAAGATCCCGATGCCCCGGAAGAAGAAGGCCCACTCTTTTGGGCAGCCACAGATGGCGCCGGATTGAAGCGGTTAAGATTAAAAGACGGAAAAATCACCCATTATACCACTGACCATGGCATGGCCACCAATGTGATCTATCAATTTTTTGAAGACCGGGACAAAAACTTCTGGTTAATGAGTAACAGCGGTGTGCTCCGTGTCGGCAAGGGTGAACTAAACCGCTTTGCCCATGGCCAGGTGGGGTACTTGAATTGTATTTCCTTTGGTATTGCCGACGGTATGAAAAGTTCCGAATTCAACAATGAATTTTCCCGGCATTCCGCGTTGAAGACCAAAAGCGGCGAATTCCGGTTTGTAACCAAAAAAGGGATTTCCATCGTCGATCCGGAAAATATCAGCATCAACAAAACGCCTCCCCCGGTCGTGATCGAGCAGGTTTGGTTTGACCGGCAGTCTATATCCTCCCCATCAGAACCAAAAATATATACGTTTACAGGAATTCGAAATGTAAAATTTCGATTCACCGCCCCCACTTTTTTATCCCCGGAAAAAATAAGATTCAAGTATCAAATAGCAGGAGTCGATAAAATATGGATATACCTGCCGGCCGGTAAAGAACGAATCGCTCTCTATGAAGACCTGGAACCCGGTACCCATACTTTCAAAGTTACCGCATGCAATGCCGAAGGGGTATGGAATACGAATGCCACTTCTTTCACCTTTGCTCTAAAACCTTTTTTCTATCAAACCCTTTTTTTCAAAATAGCTATTTTTCTTGCTCTTATTGGAGTGATACTACTTACTATTTATATTTACAAAATTTATATTTCAACTAAATCATCAAAAGATAATACCATCAAAGACATTATCGCTCAATTTTTGAGTGTACCTGAAAAAAATTTGGGTTTAGATACCCATGTTATATCAAGAGCAAGATATTGGTTTGTCCGGTCGTACAAGACCAAAAAAATTCTTGATATTTTGTCTATACCAATATTACATGTAGAGAAGACTCTTCATTTTATGCAAAATTCAAATCCGAACACAAGGTGCGAATATTTCGCGCATCGATTGGGAGCAAATTTTCGCCCCATTTATGAATCATGGGGAAATGCATTTAGAATCTACATGAACGAGGACTTCATGTTACGCTTAAGCCAATGCATAGTCGTTTTTCCCCCACAGGAGATGCCTTTTAGAGAAATTGTAAACCAGTTAAAGAAAATCGGGGGCGGTAATTACAAGGCCTGCCTACTGATTACTACTGACGTAAATTTGCTTGAACGTTTACGTACAATTGCAGCAGATACAACAAACTTGTTTGTTTGCCCTGACAACCAAGAGCTAATTAATCTCTTACTTACACCTAAACCTTCAGAAGCCTTTGCAAGACTTGTTTCTTCACAAATTAAATTGATCCATATTTCTCCTTATCAGACCGTTGCGGGTGTTAATAAAGAAAGTATATTTTTCGGTCGGGAGAAAATGTTGGCTTATATTTTACATAGGGAACCCGCTAATTATCTACTGGTAGGCGGACGGCAAATCGGTAAATCGAGCATACTCAAGGCTATTTATCGGCGATATAAAGATGATTTGTCAACAGAATGCCATTATCTGGTTCTGGATGGCCCTGAAATTATCGGGAAATTATCTAAATCTTTGGGATTTTCCGAAAACACCAACATCACAAAACTACTATCTAACATGGGGAATCTCAAGAAAATTAGACGACGCCTGTTTTTAATCGATGAGGCAGACAAATTCATCGCAGAAGAGGTGAGGTCCGGTTTCACAACTCTGCGTCAACTCCGCAGTCTCAGCGAAGAGGGGAAGTGCTATTTTATTATGACCGGATTCTGGGAACTCTATCATGCCGCTACCTTTAATTATCAATCTCCCCTTTATAATTTCGGTGAAACCTTGATCGTGGAAGCCTTAGAACACGATGCCTGCCGTCAACTAGCAACTAAACCCATGGCCCCCTTAAATATCCGTTACGAATCAGATGAATTAATAGAAACATTGATCCATGAAACAGGACGGAGAGCCAACCTGATTGCATTAACCTGCGATAATATATTGACAAAACTCAATATGTCTGAGCGAGTCATATACTTCAAGAACCTTGATGAAGCTTTATATAGTAATGCTATGAATCTATACGTGAGCCGGTGGATACGCTCTACCCATGATAAAGAATCGAATCGTTTAGATAATATAATCGTTTATGCTACTATTGAGCGAGAATCCTTTACCCTTGCAGAGCTTATAGGTATATTAGAAACTCACAATTGCCGGTTTGGACAGGAGAAGATAACAGAGTCTCTGACTCGGCTGGAATTTTCATTTATCTTGAAAAAAGAACAACAATCTTATTCCTATCGTGTACCAATCTTCAAGAAGATAATCTTAAAACTTGATCCCTCTTTTCTGTTGAAGAATGAATTGATGAAGTCTCGACAAAGCCTATCGGGAACTGAGAACGATTAGACCGTTTTTTTTCATTCGGGATGAATAGTTGACATTAAATCACTTTTTGTTCAGAAGAATCAAGATACCGCTATTTAAATCTTCTTTTTGAATTTGAAATAAACTTATTTTTAGTAAGCTCGGATACAAGATAATCTTCACTTAACAATTTGAAGTCTTTAAAAAAATAAGGGTGCTTTACTTCTTGACTTCTTGCACCCACTCCTATCAAAACCTCACCGCCGGGTGGGAGAAAAAGGTTACCCTTCCGGGGGTCAAACATTTATCGGCTCCCTGCTCCGTGGTGCTTTTGTTTTTCCGTCATTTAACAAGGCGCTAAAATTAAAAAAAATCCTCCGAATAACAGATTTTTTTGTGCAAGAAAATGAACCGCTGATTGTTTCAAAATATTAGCGAATCTAATTATAACCAAAATAGGAGTAAATTCGTATATGGCAGGTAAAATTTGTAAATATTATCTCAGGAGTAAAAATGCACAATAATCGGACAGCAAAAAAAATGACCTGGATTCTAACGGTATTTTTGGTCGTCTTATTTATCGGCGGTTGCGGGAATAAAAAGGAAGATGAAGGAAAAGATGCACCTGGCCGGAAACATCCGGGGGCAAAGGAGCAAAGGCACGCAAGCCCGAAAGATGGCAAAGCCGGACCCGCGGGTAAAGGCGATAAAAAAATCGATATAGATAAGCTCAATATCCCGGACAGGATGAAAGAAGCGATCAAATCCGGTAGAATCCCGATGGATCGAGTGAAGGAGTATTTAGAGAAGAGCAAGGGAATGGCGAATGCTCCCTTAGTACGGATCGAGAAAGTGAGTCGTAAAAGCCTGGCTTCCTACTTAATCTTGAACGGGACCGTTGAGCCGGAGCGGCTGGTAAAGGTCTATTCCCGGCTGCAGGCCTATGTGAAAAAACTGGAAAAAGAAGAGGGAGATTTTGTTAAAGTGAACAGCGTATTGGCGCAGCTTGACGACACGGAAATAGGCATATCCTATCAGCAGGCCAAAATCCAGTTGGAACAGGCCCAAACAGCGCTGAAAGATGAAGAAAATAATTTTAACCGGAACAAGGAATTAAAAAAATCGGAACTGATTTCGGAACAGGATTACCAGACGGTAGAGTCCAAATACAAAACGGTGAAATTAGAATACCGGAACAAACTTGAAAATTTCAAGAACCTGGAACTACAACTTAGTTATACGAAAATAAAGTCCCTGGTGGAAGGTTATGTGACCGAACGGTTAATCGAAGTCGGGGATAAGGTCAATTCCAACCAGCATGTCTACACGGTAGAGGATTTTTATCCCCTGTTAATCAGGGTTTATGTTCCCTCTTCCGACGCGTTGAAATTAAAACAAGGTTTGCGGACGGAAGTCACGTCGGACATATTAACGGGACATCTATTTACCGGTAATGTGAAGCTTATTAATCCCCGCATCGACGTGCAGTCGGGAACCGTGAAGGTAACCGTAGAAGTCTACGATAAATCCCTGAAATTAAAACCCGGCATGTTCGTGGAAGTCAAAATTGTGATCGGGGAAAAACAGGATACCATCGTCATTCCACGCAAGAGTATCACCTACAAACTGGAAAAAGCCTATGTTTTTGTGTTCCGGAAAATGCAGGTTTTCCGGCGGGACATCAAA
>JAGLQA010000651.1 GCA_023137075.1 Candidatus Aminicenantota bacterium | reverse complement strand
ATATAAGGTTCAGGTCGGAGGCTCTAAGTCCCGGCCCAACTGCTTGAAAATCTCTTTGATGGAGAGACCACGCTGGCGAAGCCGGAAAAACCGGGCGGCTTTTTCGACCTGTTTGGCGTATTCGGGCGGGCTTCCCAATTTTTCCGGGGAGACGGATAAAAAGGTCCCTTCGGAAAGCGCATAGACTTTGCCGTTACAATCGGTGATTTCCGCTTCGACAATGATGCGCCTGCCCTTTATCGATTTTATCTTAGAGGTGGCGATATATTCATCGTGTACCGGTATCTTGGCTTTGTAACGCACCTCCATCCTTGCGGTCACCACTAAGTAACCGTTTAACCAACAGCAGGACCCCATGGTTTCATCTAAAATGGCGGAGGTTAAGCCGCCGTGACAATACCCGGGCGGGCCCATGGCCTTTTTACCGGGGTAAAACCACATGATAAATGTTTGTTCGTCTTCCCTGAAGTATTGTTTGATATCGATACATTCCGGAGCCATGGCGGATAAAAACACCGACTTTCCGGGTAAATAAACGGTGTTTTGCAGATTAAATTTTTCCGGCATTATTCGTTTTTCTTCTCTTCTTTTTTTTCTTTTTTTATCTCTATTCTTTTGGATAATTCGATATTGACCGAATCGTCCCAATTCTTGACTACCAGGGTCATCCGCATCTGTTCGAGTGAAGTGACCTCGACACCATCTATAGAAAGGATGATATCGTCTTTCCGGATACCGTTCTTTTCCGCGATACTGTCTTTATCGACCTTTGTGACTACGATTTTACCGTCTTTCAACCTGGTTTTCATACCCATTACCGGGAAGAATTCAAACTCGGGCCGGGATATGGAAAAAACATAGTCGCCGATACCTCTTGAAAAAATGGCGGCCGGAAGCAGGGATTTCCCCATCATCTTCATCATGGGATGTTGGTCTTCGTCTTCGGAATCTTTCTCCTCTTCCGGCAAATAAACAGGAATGATGGTAGTAATTCCGGCTCGATTATCCGTTTTTTTATACCGGAAGGGGATACCCAATTTATAGGCGACATGGTTACTACCGGCAATAATAACTCCCTGGTAACCCAGGTATTTTTTCTCCGACAGCACCTTTCTCATGGATGCGGCCATAATCACATCCCAACACTTCTGGGCATTGTAAATATTCGTGAACCACATGGGCATCTGGACGGCAAAACTGCCGAAAACGGATTTTATGAAATACTCATGCTCCCGGTTATATATCCCGATAGTAGGGAAAAGTTTTTTCTCCTCCGCGGAAAGGGAAGGGTAACCTTTGCGTGAAACCTGGCGCAGGATGGTCCTGGGGATATTAAGGCCGATCACTTTTATCTTATGCTTTTTTATGACATCCATAACCAACCGGGTGTACCCGTAATTAAAAGAGGTTTTTTTATACCAACCGGCTTTTTGCAAAAGTTCCGCTTCGCTAATTGTCCCCTGCAGCCACGATTCCAGCGTTTCATTATCCTCTCGCAGGAAAAATTCAAAACCGACTATTATTTTAGGATTTTCTTTATACAGGGTATCGATAAAGTCCCGTTGGAAGGTGTGGCACTCGTAGCTATTGTGAGCTTCGCCAATGATAAAAACATCGCTGTTTTTGCTGTTTTTTACGATATCGGCCATGGTAACGACTTTGTTAGTCGCGGTTTCGATAATCTTATCTTTTTCGACCTGGCCGATTTCGAATTTATATTCGGATGGGCCTAAGGGCAGTGTGTTTTGTTTCGACTCATCATCCGCTAAAAGAAAAAGACCTGATACTATTAAGGCGATCAGGATAAAATATCCTTTTTTGGTTTTTGCATGTTTCATGTTTACCTCCAGGCGAGTATTATATAAGAAAGACGGGAAAAAATCCAATA
>JAGLQA010000650.1 GCA_023137075.1 Candidatus Aminicenantota bacterium | reverse complement strand
CGGTGTGTGGTCGATTAAATAATGTGTTATTTTTTTCACATAGAACCTTCTTTTAAGTGTTTTAATATTATATGCAAAAAACAGCCTTTAATCAAGAAAATATCATGTAACAGAGTTAACTTTGGGAACTATCCCACTATCCAAACAGCAGTTCACGTTTCGCGCAATCATGAACTGCCGTGAGATTCAATTCCAACACCGAATAATTACATTTCCCCGAATCTCAGGCAAACATCTGCCGCCACTCTTTCTCGATGTGGGAAAAAGGCACCGGTATTTTTATCCCTTGGCTGTGCCTTTCTTTTATTTTTGAGGACAGATATATTGATGGACACTGCTTGTACAACGGCCCGGGAATGGCTTCTCTCATCCTGCGATATATTTTTGTGAAACTTTCTTTCATAATCGTCCCGAAGGAAACTGGCAAAAATATGCAGGGTTGAACATCTCCCACGCTGTTGATATAAAGATGCGAAAGCCCTCCCATATTGCAGCCGAAACGCCGGGGATCTTCAAAATAGGCCATATAAGAAACTAACGGATAATCTTTATACTTCCGGTCCCTATTAGCTGTTAAAAAAAATTCCGTGACGATTTTTCGGTCGGAATCGGAAAAAGCCGTATCCACCTCCGCGTGAAAATACTTCCCGTAAGGTTTTGGTTCCAAAAGAAGAATCGCTCCCACTTGCAGGTCTTTCATGGCCCGGTAAAATTTCCACAAATAGTCGTGCGACACCAATTCCTTCCGCAAACACACATTAACATAGGTAAATATTCCGGCCCGGCGAAAATGGTGAAGCGCTTCGACGGCTTCGGCAAAGGCATCATCTTTGCCCCGCATCCGGTTATGGGCCTCCGGGTTAAAATCATCGATACCGATTGCCGCCGAGTCAAGCCCGGCTTTTTTCAGGGCAACTGCCCTCTCAAAGGTAACCCCATGCCCGGAGCTGTGAACATGAAAATCGGAAAGGTCTTTGTCGCCGGATGCCAACAATTCCGTCAATTCATCGCAGCGCAGCATCGGCTCCCCGCCGGAAAACACGATAATACTCACACCAAGCTCCTGTAGTTCCCGGACAACTTCTTTCCAGCGGGCGATAGGTACCGATTCGTGTTCCGCGAGGTTTTCAAATTCGTAGCAGTGCCGGCAATTGTACCGGCATTTTCGGGTTATGGCAAGCATAACGGAATCGATATGGGTTTTTAAGGGTGTACCGGAATCCAAAAAATTCAACCCCCCTTTTCCCGCCATATGGTCAAAGGCGGGAGAAGGCCAATGGGGTACCCCCAAAATTCCGGTATAATAACGCCCGGCAAATTTAACACATTTCCCTGACGGGAGCAGTTCCCGGTTTCTAAATAAGCTTATTGCTTTTAGTGAAAAAAGAGGGTATTTCCGCTTCCGCAAGACATATTTCCACAACGAAGCGCCAAACCTCAGCCCCAGGGGGAGCCGCCTCCAACCGGTACAAAAGATCGCCCTGTTTTCACGATTTTCCGGTAAACCGATATCACTCATATTTTCGATACTTCTTTTTCATGTCATCTTTTAATTGAAGGTACTTTTCCAGGAAATAGCGCACCACAAAACCGGGAGTGGAATTAAACTTTTCCAAAATATCGAATTGGGGTTCTCCCTTCTCTTGCAGGTGAATGTCGTAATAACCACCGGCTTTTAAAATAACCGAGCGTTCCATGCCCTCTGCCCGGGGCGGTGCTTCAAAGACCAACTCAGCGGAATCTCCAATTTCGGGCATTATCAGGAAGTTATTGTCGTTTTTTGCTAAGATTTTGCTTACATCCTGCCCTCTGTGATCTTTCGCTTCGGAGGCCGCGATCTCCCTGACCGTTAGCGGCACATTTTCACCATAATCGACGGCTAAGTAATTGATCATCCAGAAGGCAGCCGGAGGTGTCAGTTTTATTTTCAGGGTATCGCCCGGCACATCGCTTAAATCAAGGGTATACAGTTTGTCTTCCGATACGAAAGGACCGCCGCCTAAAAGCATGGCTTTGGTTTTCCAGCCGGTTTCGGTCTCGACCCGCACCCACAGGGTATGCACTTCTTCTCTTAGATTCCAGGTTCTGAAAAACGCGGGGCCGAAGCTGTTCATCTCCTTGTACCAATCCTGAACCTTGTTTCCATACAAATCCAAAAACAACTTAAGGGCATAGGAACCGAACAAGGTATTGCAGCCGTTAAAAATGAGCCTGCCTTTATCGGCATTAACCGGTTTCGGAAATTCAAATATAAGTTCATCCCGTAAGTCCTCTTTTTTTTGCGGATAGTTGCCTTCGGTATCGGATGTCCAGAAAAGCCAATCTTTTTCCGAAACATAATGGCTGATGTCTTCTCCCTTACCATCATAAGCCAGGCTCGGAATCACCGGGTTAGACACAGCATGGACACCGCCGAAAATATCGGGCACGACTTTTGTTCCCCCGGGATGGTCCACAACCACTAACTTGATCTCATCCGTATACTGGGTTTCATCCATTTCGTTGGTGACCAGAATTCTATAACGGCCGTTTACTTCCCTTAAATATTCGAGGCCGCACCATTCGGTTCTTTCTAAGGCTTTGCATATGGAACCGCCGAAGGGTTCCGCGTCGAGAACATATTCCTCCCCATCGAAAGAGTAAATAAAGGGGCAGGATTCCTGGGGCGAGATTGTGGTATAATACAGGATTAGCCCCCCATATATCACAGGGATTATACTGACTGCCACTAAAATAGTTAGAAGACTGGTTCTACCGGAACTAAATTTTTTCACGGTGATAACACGCACATCTTCTAAGGGAATCGACACGGATACCAATTTTAATTGCTTGAAAAATACCCGGTCTCCCTCGATCCGGGCTGAATGGACATCAAATCCCCATCCTTTTTTAGGCAGAATCCAGGTGATTGTGCCCCGCTTGTCACGCTTAATTTCTTCGATTTCCGATAAATCCAGTTCTTGTTCTTCCCCGGCGATATAGCTTTTTCCCTCGATCCTATCATCAAGGAGCCAGGATTGGCCCTTGACGAATTCGATTATCTCTCCTGATTTTGTATATACTTTCTTTATTTTGAAATTATAGCCTCTAAGATTATCAACCTTTTTAACGTCCATCCTGACGGTTGTGTAACACGATATGTTGAAAACAAGGAAAGCCGTCAAAGTAAATAATGATACGATTTTTTTAAACATAATTACCCTCCTTCAACCTTTTTACCCGGGAATTAAATCCCCTTTTTTTATTTCGATATTTTTGCTCACATGTATTGTCCCTTGTTTTTCAGTCACGCTGGTAATATAGTATAAATCACGCATTTTTTCAACTAAAAAAAAGTCGGTACATGATCGATGACCTTTTCGTTTTTTATAGGTTCCGAATAGGGGCCGGGGCAGCGGTGGTCTTTCCGATCATAACGGCCGTACAATTCCCGGTTTCCCGCTTTGCAGCCCCCACCGCAAATAGACTCATAGGAACAAGCCCGGCATTCCGCCGGGACACCTTTAAACTC
>JAGLQA010000065.1 GCA_023137075.1 Candidatus Aminicenantota bacterium | reverse complement strand
GGCCCACCTTTTTGGAAAAAGGTGGGACCAAAAACTTTTGTTGGTGTAGGGGCAGGGCTTGCCCCTGCCCGTGATTCTCACCAACTTCTATATAAAACCGGCGACTTAGGCAAGTGGCTGCCTGACGGGAATCTCCAATTCTCGGGCCGTGCCGATCAACAGGTAAAAATAAGAGGTATCCGGGTAGAATTGGAGGAGATAGAAAATCAACTTCTGGCGCATCCCGGGATCAAAAAAACGGTGATAATATCTAAGAAATATAAGGCGGATAGTACCGACTTATGTGCCTACTACGTGGGGGAACCGGACCTGGGCGTCTCCGAACTACGGGGATTTTTGCAGGCTAAATTGCCCGACTATATGGTTCCCTCCTATTTTTTGCAATTGGAAGAGATACCCCTGACAAAACATGGCAAAGTGGACCTGAAAAAGCTGCCGGAGATTGGCCCCGGTAATATAAAATTGGAAACCGAGTATGTACCGCCTGACGGCGAAATGGAAAAAGCGATTGCCGCGATCTGGCAGGATATCCTGCAGTTGGATAAAGTGGGCATCGACGATAACTTCTTCGACCTGGGGGGGAATTCCTTAGATATTATTAAGGTAAACAGCCGGTTGAAAGGAGTATCGGACAAAAGTCTTTCGGTAGTGTTGATGTTTAAGTATCCCACCATTCGTTCCCTGACCACGTACTTTTCCCGGCCGGGAGAAGAGCATGTTTCTACGAAAATCGACCGCTCCAATGCTTTGGAACGGGGGGAAAGCGGGCGAGATGTCAGGCGTCAAATGAGAAAAAAAACAAGGAAGTGAACATGACTAATTTAGAAAAAGTGTTGGGCGGTTTGCGGGATTTCGACTTTAGCGGTAAATCAAAGAGAGCACGTTATTACACTTTTATTTCACGGCTTCTGGAACACATCCACGGCAAGATTCCGGCCGAGAGGTACGACACCCATAAAGTCGCTTCTCCCACCGATATCCGTGAGGAGATTTTTAACGGGGTGAATTACAAACGGGCCGTGATGTTCCTGTTGTCCAACGGCTGTGAGTGGGCCTTAAAAGAGGGCCACGGCTGCACCATGTGTGGTCACCTGGCCAAACAGACCCGGACCGCCGACACGGTTACTACCGCCGAATATTTGCAGCAATTTAACGAGGAGTTTGACAAAATAGATTTCAAAAATTTTCCCCTTTTGAATCTTTACAATAACGGTTCCTTTTTTAATGATAAAGAAATTGCGCCCGAAGCCAGGCTCGAGATCCTGAAACGGATCGGCCGGGAGAAGGATATCAAGATGGTGGTGTTGGAGACCCGCCCGGAGTTTGTTACGGAGGGCAATATAAAAGAGGTCAAGGAAATCCTGCCCGGCAAACATGTGGAAATCGCCATCGGGTTGGAAATAAAAGACGATCTCTATCGCGCCGTGTGTGTCAATAAAGGATTCACGCTGCGGCAGTATGACCAGGCAGCGGAGATTATCGTTAGAAACCTGCATTTGCGCACCTATGTGTTGTTAAAACCCCCTTTTCTCACCGAGAAGGAGAGTATCGATTTTGCGGTGGAAGTCATCGAATATGCCTTTGACCGGGGCTGCCGCACCGTTTCCTTAGAAGCCTGTACCGTGCAGGCCTTCACGCTGGTAGATTACCTGTATGAGTCCGGGCTTTACAACCCGCCCTACCTGTGGAGTATTATCGAAGTGGTGAAGCGTGTTAAGGTGCCGGACAAGCAAAAACTGATTGTCGGGTTGTTCCAGTTTTACCCCTCTCCATCCAAAACCCCCTTCAATTGTGAACGGTGCAGCGAAAATTTTTTAGACGCCATACGCGGCTATAACCGGACATTGGATAAGCGGTTTTTCGATGATTTATCCTGCGAATGTAAAGAGAAATGGCAGGAAACCATCGCCGCGGATGTCCCCCCTTTTGAAGAAAGATTGGAGACCGCGGCCGAAAAGTTGAGCGCCGCGATCTCTTAAAAAATAGTATTTTTAGAAGTTTCATAAAAAAACAGGAGGAAAAAATGAAACGATTTTTTTGTATGTTAGTAATTGGAATCTTTGTATTGGGAAGCGTTCTCGTCCCTCTGGACGGGCAAAGCAAGCAAAGAACCAAAGCGGAAAAGGAAGTCTTAGAGGTCTTGAAAAAATTCCAGGCCGGTTATACGGCCCGGGATGTTACGAAGTTGGACGAATTTATGAGCGAACTTTTTGACCCGGAAGATTGCCTGATTGCCGGCACCACCAGTTATGGTCCCGGAAGTATGGAGTGGAGCGACACGATGGACTCGATGAGAAAACTGGTCGAGTATGATTGGAAACATTGGGACGACTTGAAAATGGAAGTAGACGAAGCCCGGATCAGGGTGAACGGGAATACTGCCTGGGTCGCCTTTTGGGGCACCTCGGAGGGCACCAAGGTAAAAAGAGGCGAATATGACAGGGCCTTAAAGGAAATCGTCATGGTCATCAAACATTGTGAAAAGAATGAAGAAGAAGAAATATCCTTAGTCGTGATGCTTTATGTACTCAAAAAAGTGGCGCGTTATTTGGAACGGTATGTTCCGTCCGGCAATGAATATATTTACCCGATTCGCGCTACCATTGTGCTGCAGAAGAAAAAGGGGAAATGGCTGATCCAGCTTATGGATTTTGCTTTCCCGGATAAAGACATACCGGATGTACAAGTTGCCAGGGAAGAGGAAAAATAACCGGAAGATAAATGCTCACAAACAGTTAAGCGCCCTGGGGATTATCTGGCGGGGCGCTTAACTGCTGTGGATTTTATCGTTCCGCCCGGTTTAAGTTTCTCTGTCGAACAGAAAGGAGTTGAATATTATGATGAATGAAAAAGTAAATCACGAAACCACGGCATCGCAAACCACTTTAGCGATAGGTGGTAAAAAAATATCCCGGGAATTAGAGGATGAAATTTTCGAAAAACGGCTGCTGAGAAAATTGGATTGCATTGAAAAATTAAACAATGGCCGTAATAAAAAAAATTTTTTTATCGTCCATCCCAACCACGGTATGTTATACCAGTACAAGGAATTGGCCGCGGCATTGGAAAAAGAATTTAATGTCTACGGCATCCTGGCCAGGGGTTTGAAGCCGGGAGGAAAGATGCCGGAAGATCCCGAGCGGATGGCCGGCGATTATCTCGAGCAAATCCTGAAGCTGCAAAAAAGCGGCACCTATTTTGTTGCGGGATTTTGCGGCGGTAACCCGGTTGCCTATGAAATCGGTCGGCGATTGGAAAAATCAGGTCACAAAGTGGGAAAAATCGTTCTGCTGGACTCTCATGTTTTTGTGACGGATCTGACCTGGAAATACATGCGCAGGGTTAAGCTTTTACCAGGTTTTAAGAAAAAAAAGATAATTGCCCGGAACATGGAATTCTTTCAACAGGAGATGCGCACCGGTAAATACGATTTGCGGGATGATGATGAAGGCGGTTTCCGGAAAAAAAAGGTCGAAAAATATATGGATGTGTTATGCCGATACGTTGTCTCTCTCGATATCGTAAACGCCCCCTTATTGGTGCCTCAAGCCATAAAAACCCCCCGTCCCGTTGCCACGCAAGAGAGATTCGACCGAATCACCCGGAGTACCGCGACACTTATCAAGGTGCCGGGAACTCATGACAGTATGCTGGAACAACCCCATGTGACTATATTGGCGGAAGTGATTATAAACTACCCCGAAAAGGTTTGATTTCAATCGTAGAGGTGAATATAACCATGAAAAAAGAAGAGAACCCGGAGCTGACAGGATCGGAGATTGCGGTTACCGGTATGGCCGGCAGGTTCCCCGGCGCTGCAAATATCACGGAATTCTGGGAAAATTTAAAAAACGGCGTCGAATCGATCACGATTTTTTCAGATGAAGAGTTGGAAGTTCAAGGCATTGATCCCCGGTTGTTGAAAGACCCGAACTATATAAAAGCCCGGGGTAGTCTCTCCGATATCGAATATTTTGACGCATCTTTTTTCGGATTTACGCCTACCGATGCTAAGGTTATCGATCCCCAGACCCGGTTATTCCTGGAATGTGCATGGGAAGCTTTAGAAGATGCGGGATATGATCCCGGTTCTTACGATGGTTTTATCGGGCTCTTTGCCGGCGCTTCCGATAATATTATCTGGAAAATCGAAACCCGGTTAGCCATGAGGGATCATCCCGATAATTTTTTCGGCTCTTTGATAAACAACAAAGATTTTCTCAGTTTGTTGGTTTCCTATAAGCTGAACCTGAAAGGACCCAGTTTTACCATGTATACGGCATGCTCCAGCTCGCTAACGGCGATTCACTTAGCCTGCCAGGCCATATTGAACGGGGAATGCGATATGGCCCTGGCCGGTGGCGCGACCATTCTGCTTCCCAATAGAACCGGTTCTTTATACCGGCCCGGTATGCTCAACTCCCCGGATGGGCACTGCCGGTCCTTCGACGCGCGTGCCGGAGGGACAATTTTCGGAAGCGGCGTGGGCCTGGTGGCCTTAAAACTGCTTGAAGATGCCATTCAAGATAAGGATCATATTTACGCGGTCGTTAAGGGCGCCGCCATTAATAACGATGGGCTGCGAAAAGTCGGTTTCACCGCCCCGAGTATCGAAGGCCAGGAAGAGGTCATTCGCACGGCTCAGCAGGTGGCCCATGTGGAGCCGGAAAGTATCGGTTATATCGAAGCCCATGGAACGGCAACCGAATTGGGAGACCCCATAGAAATAGAAGCCCTGAAAATGGTTTTTGACATCCCCAAAAAGCAATGTTGTGCCATCGGTTCGGTAAAAACCAATGTCGGTCACCTGGATTCGGCGGCGGGGGTCACCGGGTTTATCAAAACGGTGCTGGCATTAAAACACCGTCTTATTCCTCCCAGCCTCCACTTTGAAACCCCCAATCCGAAAATCGATTTTAAAAACAGCCCCTTTTATGTCAATACCCGGCTGCAGGAATGGGAAAGTAACGGGGCTTTGCGGAGGGCCGGCGTGAGTTCTTTCGGCATCGGCGGAACCAATGCCCACGTGGTACTGGAAGAGTGGCCCGAATCCGACGCTGCAAACGAACTCTCAGTTCCCCAACTCATTTTATTATCCGCCCATACCCCATCCGCGTTGGAACGAATGGCCCGGAATTTTGCCGTCTATCTTAAGAAGAACCCCGGTATTCGCCTTGCCGACATGGCCTACACCCTGGCAGTGGGAAGAAAACACTTTAAGTATAGACGATGGGCAGTAGGTTCATCACTGGAAGAAATCATTGAAAAATTTTCCGCCCCGGACAGCGCGCCGGCCCCGGTCGAAAAAGGTAGTTCCGATTTTACGGAAATCCCCCCCGGCCGGGAGCCGGAAATCCTGAAAAAAATCGGACTGTTATGGCTCCAGGGGCGCCGTTTCGATTGGGAAGTATTTTACTCTCATAGCATCGTAAACCGTGTGTCTCTGCCCACCTATCCCTTTGAGAGGCAGTTTTATTGGATCGAGGAGCGCTTATTGAAGATGATGGGACAGCCGGGAATTTCCACTTCGGGAGACGCTGCGGATACCGTTTCGTTACCGGAAAAGAGACCGACGTCTGAAGGTATGGCCGCCGCCCCGGATTTGAAACCCAGGCCCCACATGATAAATCCCTATATTCCGCCTTCGACTGCGTTGGAACAAGATATATGCGACACCTGGAAGAAGCTGTTCGGTTTTGAAGAAATAGGCATTAATGATGATTTTTACGAATTAGGAGGAGACTCTGTAAAAGCGATTACCCTGACGTCGGAGTTTGAAAAAATTGGCTGTGAGGTTTCGATTACCGATATCCTGTCCAATACGACCATCAAAAAGTTGGGTTCATTGATCGGCGAAAGAAATATGTCGAAAGAATTAGAGGACGAGATTTATGAACAACGACTGCTCCGCGACCTGGATTGTCTGGAAAAATTAAACAAAGGCCGCGCAGGAAAAAATATTTTTATCCTTCATCCCAATAGCGGCATGTTGAATCAATATAAAGAACTGGCACTGTTATTGGAAAAAAAATATAATGTTTACGGTATTAAAGCCAGGGGACCGGAACCGGGAACAAACATGTGGGAAAGCCCCCGGCAAATGGTCGATGATTATGTAGAACAGATCCTGATTTTTCAAGAAAGCGGCCCCTATACCCTGGCAGGATTCGGCATCGGCAATATGCTGGCCTATGAAATCGGCCGCAAGCTGGAACTTCTCAATCACCAGGTTGAAAAAATCGTGATGTTAGATCCGTCTGTTTTTATTACGGGTCGTGGTTCCCGGTACCGGAAGATGCCGGCTTTTTTACCCGGTCTGGTCGAAAAAGCGGTTCTTGCCTTGGGGGAAAGAAAATTTAAGAGAAAGATCCGCTCCGGGAAGCTTATTATCCGGGAGGACGATAACAAAAATGTACGAAAAGAAAAAGTAAAAAAATATATGGATATTCTAAACACCTGCGTATTGTCATTCGGGGTTGTTCAGGCGCCGCTGTCGGTGCTTCAGACTATGGAATCGCCCGCCCCCGGGGCGACCCGGGAAAGATTCGAGCGCTTGACCGGGAGCAGTGTATCGTTTGCCCGGGTTCCGGGTGACCATGACAGTATGCTGGAAAAACCCGTTGTAGAGAAATTGGCGCAGTTGATCATAAATAACCTTTAAGAAGGTTTTGACGCTGTCCCGTAGACGGGTTCGTTTTTTTTAATAAAAAAGGAGATAAAACATGAAAAAAATGCATGTAAAAAGAAAAGCAGGACTTTTATTGATCCTGCTCTGTTTGTGTATCCGGGTAGTTCCCCTTTACAGCAGCGGGGTGCTTGTTTTTGGAGACCAGGCTGAAGCGGATTCCACCAAAAAGGGAAAAGTGCCGCACCGGATCCCGAAAATCGATGGGAAAATCCGTATCGACGGCGTATTGGACGACGACGCCTGGCAAAAGGCCCTAAAACTGGAAATCAAGTATGAAGTCTGGCCCGGTGAAAATATCCCGGCCCCGGTAAAGACTGATGTATATTTAGCCTTCAGCAGCACACATCTTTATGCCGCCTGGAAAGCTATCGACCCGGATCCAAAGTCCATCCGCGCTCGTTACAACGACCGGGACGATGTCTGGAAAGATGATTGGGTAGCCCTCATACTCGATCCCTTTAATGAACAAAACCGCCGCTTCAGTTTCTTTATCAATCCCTTAGGCGTTCAGGCTGAAACCATCGAAAACCTGGCCAACGAACATGTTCCCTGGGATACTATCTGGGACTCAGCCGGCCGAATCACGGACGAGGGCTTTGTCGTCGAAATCGCCATACCCTTCAGCTCTTTGCGTTTCCCGCGCAAAAAAGATGACCAGCAGTGGGGTTTCGACGTCATGCGCAGTTACCCCAGGAATGTGCGCCATTTTCTCGGTTTTTTCTCCCGGGACCGCAGTAACAGTTGTTACATGTGCCAGGCGGAACAAATGGTCGGTTTTAAAGGGGTAAAACCATCCAAACAGATAGAGTTGGACCCCACTCTTACCGGTGTTTTTACCCAGGAGAGAGAAAATTTCCCGGAGGGCGAATTTAAAGAGAAAGAAAAAACCGTCGAACCCGGTATCACCTTCAGGTGGAATATGACCCCCAATATGATATTGAATTCTACCATTAATCCCGATTTTTCCAACGTGGAAGCCGACGCCGCCCAATTGGACATCAACTTGCAGTACGCGCTTTTCTATCCCGAAAAACGTCCCTTTTTCTTAGAAGGCGCCTCGATTTTTAAAAATATCTTCAACAACCGTTTGACCACCTTTTACAGCCGTTCCTTAGCAGACCCCAGTTGGGGAGTAAAACTAACCGGCAAAGAAGGAAAAAACGCTATCGGGTTCTATTCCGTGCAAGATAATATACTCAACCTCCGTTTTCCACAGAGCCAAACGACCCTATCTACTTCGCTGAACAATAAAACCATCGGTTCCGTACTGCGCTACCGCCGTGATTTGGGCAATGCCTCCACCATCGGCCTGATAATCACCGACCGGGAAGGGGAAGATTACTACAACCGGTTGGTAGGATTCGATGCACATCTTCGCTTAACTTCCAGTGACGAAGTTCAAGTCCAGGTACTCGGTTCCCAGACCAGCTACCCGGACCAGGTAGCTGTCGATTTCGGGCAGCCCGGTGAAAAATTCCAGGGAGGTGCAGTAGATATTTATTTTCGGCACAACAGCCGGAACATGATGTTCCACACCGGTTACCGCCAGGTCAGTCCAGATTTCCGGGCAGATCTGGGATTTATTACCCAGGCCGGTTATCGTTACTTAGAAGCCGGTTTTAAGTACGTCGGCATTCACAATCCCGGTTTCTGGTTCACCCGCATCGAAACCGGTCCCTCCTTCGAGTACTCCACCGATTACGACGACCAGTTACTTTACAAGGCGCTGAGCTATACATTTCATTACGAAGGGCCGCTGCAAACCAAACTCAACCTGAAAGGAAGCCTGGGAGAGCGTTCCTATATGGGACAGGTATTCGATACCGATAATTTGCAGTTGATCATGTATCTGTT
Source organism: Candidatus Aminicenantota bacterium (assembly GCA_023137075.1). Taxonomy (GTDB): domain Bacteria; phylum Acidobacteriota; class Aminicenantia; order UBA2199; family UBA2199; genus JAGLQA01. Next base: position 9,550 of record JAGLQA010000065.1, on the reverse strand, counting down.
CCCGGTGAAGAATCTATTTTTTACCATGATGGCCACTTACGGGGACCATATCGATTTTACCAACAGCCAACCCGGCACCCGTTTTTTGATCAACCCGGGCTTCGAGTATAAGATCGGCCGTCACCTATCACTGACCCTGGATCATTTATACGAACGGTTCGATGTGGAGAACGGCCGTCTCTATAACGCCAATATCAGTTATGCAGGATTGGTATACCAGTTTAATAGGCGGACATTCCTGCGTTCCATTTTGCAATATGTCGATTATAAATATAATACCGAAAACTACAACCTCCCCATTAACTCTGAATTCAAGCATTTCTTTACCCAGGTGCTATTCTCCTATAAAATCAATCCGCAAACCATGTTTTTCTTAGGTTACTCGGATAATCACTTCGGGTATAGTCTTACCCCTCTTACCCAGAGCAATCGCACCATCTTCCTGAAGATCGGTTATGCCTTGCAATTATAGAACAGCCTTTCGAGATATAAAAAAAGTTTAAACAAAAAAAGGAGAAATCATGATGATTAAAAAATTTCTAAGAAGTATACGCATGGTCGTACTATTGGCAGTTATGATATGCGGCTTTACATTAACTGCCCCGGCAAATTCTGCCGCGGCCTCCATGGCCGAGATCGAAAAAAAGGTTGCCGCCTGGATAGATGAAGGGGACATACCGGGACTCAGCCTGGTTATCGTAAAAGGCAATGAGGTATATGCCAAAGGTTTCGGCTTTGCGGATGTGGGAAAAGAAATCCCCGTAACCACCGATACCCTGTTTGAAATCTGTTCAACCAGTAAGGCCTTCACTGCCCTGGCCGCCCTGAAATTGGAACAGGAAGGACTTATCGATCTCGATGCCCCGGTCTCCCGCTATTTGCCCTGGTTTTATACGGTCTATAAAGGCGAAAAGCAGTCCATTACCCTCAGGCAGTGCCTCCATCAGACCAGCGGTATCCCCTTTAACAGTATCGCGAAAATCCCAGAATCTAACGAAAAAAACGCGCTGGAAAAAACCGTCAGAAATATTGCCGGTATCGAACTGGAACATTTACCCGGCAAAAGCTTCCTTTACGCGACCATTAACTATGACATTATCGGAGCCGTCATCGAGGAGGTGAGCGACATCCCCTACGAAGAGTACATGACAAAGAATATTTTACAGCCCTTAGGCTTACTCGATACCTTAGTGGGCAGGAACCAGGCCCGGGGAAAAGAGGTCGCCGCCGGCTATAAGATTGGTTTTTTTAAAGCCCGGGAGTATGAGGCCCCGGTCTATCGGGGCAATACCCCTGCCGGTTATATCATCTCCAACGGTAAGGATATCGGCCGCTGGTTGAAATTGCAATTGGGTATCGAAGAGAATGAATTTACTCCCCTGATGAAAACCAGCCGGCAGTGGGACCGGACCGTCCCTCCCGGCGCCAACCTGTTACCCTATGCCATGGGCTGGATGATTACCCTTGACGGCAGCGGCAGGGTGCTGCACACCGGGTTGAATCCAAATTTTACCGCTTATACCATATTTGATCCCAATGATAAAACCGGGGTCGCAGTTCTGGCCAATTCCAACAGCACCTATACCAATTTTATCGGCCAGGCCGTTATGAATCTTATACACGGTGAACCGATCCCGCCGCAGATGAACTTAGGAGACGGTACGGACAAAGGCGCTTCGATAATGTCCCTGATGATCTGTCTTTTCCTTCTGTGTATCGCCGCCTTTTTCGTGCTTTTCTTCTTAGACATCGTAAAAGGCAAACGTAAGTTCGAACCCATCTCCCTTAAGCAATTCGGAAAAATGCTGGGAACCCTTATTCTTTTAGCCCCCTTTCTCGGCGCCATTTATTTACTCCCCTATTTATTGGCGGACCTACCCTGGAAAACCGCCCTGGTATGGTCCCCCCTCAGCCTTAAAATCGCCATGGGATTGATAATTGCTGCCATGGCCGGCAGTTACCTGGCATATATTATCTCTTCCTTCTTCCCGCACCGCAACAAATATTTAAAGGCCGTGCCTTTCCTGATCCTTTTGAGTCTACTCAGCGGCACTGCCAATGCGGTGGTGATTTTCCTGATAACCACATCCTTATACAGCAACTTTAAACTGGTTTACCTGGTATTCTATTTCATGCTGGCCATGCTCCTTTATCTCCTCGGTCGTAAAACACTGCAAGTCAGGTTGGTCAAGGTTACCTTCGACATCATCTATGACCTGCGGGTGAAATTGGTGAGCCGTATCTTCGCCACATCTTATCAGAAATTTGAGAGGTTGGACCGCGGCCGGATCCTGGCCACATTGAATAACGACACCGCTCAATTGGGCCAGGCTGCCATTATCCTGGTAGCGGTGGCCAGCAGTTTAATCACCATAGCCGGCGCCTTTATGTACTTAGCCACCATTGCCTTCTGGGCCACCATTGTCACCATCGTTGTGATTTTAGCTGTTGGGGTTATCTATTCGATTGTTACCGGAAAAGCCAATGTCTTATTCAATATAGCCAGGGATACCCAGAATGAGTATTTAGGTGTATTGGACGGCATGAACGACGGTTTTAAAGAATTGAGCCTCCATTCGGCGAAGAAAAGCGCATATAGTAATGATGTGCGAGGCATCTGCGAAAGGTTCCGGGACGCATCCAGCAATGCCATGATTAAATTTGTCAATGCCTTTATGGTTGGGGAGTCTATGTTGATAGTCGTTTTGGGAGCCGTCGCTTTCGGCATACCTGTTATATTGCCCAACCTGGGCAAACCCATACTGATGAGTTTTATTATGGTACTCCTCTATTTAATCGGGCCCGTTACCGGTATATTGAATTCCATACCGGGCGGCGTGCAGGTGCGCATCGCCTGGAACCGTGTGCAGGGCTTATTAGCGGATATCCCCGCCAATATACCACCCTCGGAAATGGATAAAGTGGTTCAAGAAGTACCGGAAGTGAACAACATTGAAGCTAAAGGTGTATTCTTCGAATATGAAACCAGGGAGGAGGGTGAAAAGTTTACCGTCGGCCCCATCGATTTTGAAGCAAAGAAAGGTGAAATCGTATTTATTGTCGGCGGTAACGGCAGCGGTAAAACCACCCTGGCAAAACTGTTAACCGGTTTGTACATACCCGAAAAAGGAAACATAACCATAGACGGGGAGGAATTTGATAATTACCGGTTGGGAGAGTACTTCTCCGTAGTTTTCGGGGATTTCCATCTCTTCGAAAAATTATATGACGTCGACCTCACCGGGAAAGAAGATATTGTAGAACGATACTTACAAATGCTGCGGCTCAAGGATAAAGTAAAAGTAGAAGACGGCGCCTTCAGCACAATCGATCTCTCCGGTGGTCAGCGAAAACGTCTGGCCTTGCTGCGTTGTTACTTAGAAGAGCGGCCCATTTATCTTTTTGATGAAGTCGCCGCCGACCAGGACCCGGGATTCAGGAAATTCTTTTACCGCGATCTGTTGTTGAAGATGAAAGAAGAAGGCAAAATTGTCATTGCCATTACCCACGATGATCATTATTTTGATGTAGCCGACCGGGTCATCAAAATGGACATGGGCAAGATCGACATAATAGAAGACGGCGTCAAATTAAGAGTAACAAAATAGACAAATTGTCAAAGGATCGGCAAATGGAACAGGAATTCTAATTATCTCTTTTTTTAAACCCATTTCTTGCTAAATAATAGACCGGTTTGGCAATAGAAGGCGCTACATCGGGGAAATTACCGACTAAGCCATAGTAGGGGCTTGATTTATCAAGCCCCTCAGGCGGTCATTTTTTCGTAATTCTTTAGGATTTGATGAATTGACAAAGGTTGACCCGGTGCATCTATTCTAATTTTTTACCGTATTTTGTAAAAAATTCCCCCAGGATTGGTTTGTTTTTTTTGAAATCCGTGTGGATCCGAGGCTAAAATTAGAATTCCTGCGTTCTCCTAAATCCGCCTTGACTGCTTTTCACGGTTGTGATAATATCCAACTTGAAAAGAAGGAGACCTGTGAATGTTAACATTACGCGTAAACGGTAAAGTTCATCATGTAGATGTTGACCCGGACACCCCGCTTCTCTGGGTTCTTAATGAGCAATTGGGATTAATGGGCACCAAGTACAGCTGCGGGATAGGGGAATGCGGCGCCTGCACCGTATATGTCGACGGCGAGAATACCCTTTCCTGCATCACGCCGGCCGGAGACGTCGAGGGCATGGAAATTACCACCATAGAAGGCCTGAAGGGGCCGGTAGCGGATGCCATACGTCAGGCCTGGATCGAAGAAGATGTCCCGCAGTGCGGCTATTGTCAACCGGGTCAGATTATGGCTGCGGCAGCGCTTCTGAATTCCAACCCGAATCCCAATGATGATGATATCGATGCCGCTATGTCCGATATTTTGTGCCGCTGCGGAACGTATCAAGCGATACGGCGCGGGATTCACTGCGCCGCCAAAAGGTATAATCATGAAAAAAAGTGAAATCGATTATGGCCGGCGGAAATTCTTGAAGGTCTCTTATATTGCCGGATGTGCGTTGTTGGCTGATATATATTTTCCGGGCTGCAGCAGCAAGACCGAAAATAAAAATAGGCGGGACAATCTATGTGCGCCTGATGCCTGGATCAAAATCGGCAGTGATAATACAGTGACCGTGATAGTTAATCATTCCGAGATGGGGCAGGGCATTACCACAGCTTTTCCCATGATAGTGGCGGAAGAATTGGAAGCAGATTGGTCGAAAATTCGTTTTGAGATAGCTCCGGCTGCTGAAATTTATAAAAATCCGGCTTTTAATTATCAAATGACCGGTGGCAGCACAAGCGTCCGCACATCTTTTAATATCCTGAGAAATGCCGGGGCAACGCTCCGTGAACTGATGATTGCCGCGGCAGCGAAAACCTGGAATGCTGCGGTTTCCGAATGCAGGGCTGAGAATAGTAGGGTTTTCCATCGTGCCGGCAAAAGGTCTTTAACCTACGGTGAACTGATCGATAAAGCCGCAAACCTCCCATTACCGAAAAACATTCCTCTCAAGAAACCGGCTGAATTCAAAATTATCGGCAAGCGTATGCCGCGCCTGGATACATTGGAGAAGGTATATGGCAGCGCGGTATTCGGCACAGATGTTAAGATGCCGGGTTTGCTTACAGCCACCGTCGTCCACCCCCCGGTTTTCGGCACAAAACTAAAACGGTTTAATTCAGGCAAAACAAGAGCTTTGCCGGGTGTGAGAGATGTGGTCGTTATAAACGAGGGTATTGCCGTAGTGGCGGATACGTTCTGGCAGGCCAGGCAGGGTATGGAAGCTTTAGAAGTTGAATGGACAAAAAGCAGCGGCGAAAACCCGGACAGCGAAAAAATCAGCCAACGCTGGGCTAAATTGGCAAATAAGGAAGGCAAAACCATATATAAAATCGGAGATGTCGATAAATTTTTTAAAAAAAACAATAACATCATCCGCTCAATATATGAATTACCCTACCAGGCGCATGCCACTCCTTCACCCATGAATTGCACGGCCCAGGTTCGTGATAATCGCTGCGATATTTGGGGGCCGACTCAAAACCAGGATGCCGTACAGGAAGTGGCATCAAAAATCACCGGCCTGGACTACGCGTCCATTAATGTTTATACCACGTTCGTGGGCGGTGGTTTCGGGCGCCGCATATCCGCGGATTATGCGGCAGAAGCAGTGCAAATATCCAAAAAGGTTAAAGCGCCGGTTAAAGTGATTTGGACCCGTGAGGAAGATATGCAGCATGATTTTTACCGTCCTGCCAGTTATAACGTCATGCAGGCCGTATTAAACCATAAAGGCTTACCTGTTGCATGGATGCACCGCATTGTCGGCGCGGATCATTTAGCACAGAGGCTTCCGGAACGCATTCCCTTAAAGATGCCCTACAAGACGCCGCGGCTGCTTAGAAATTTAACCGAATATCTCTCCGGCAAATTGGTATCCCCGGTAATGGCCGGCATGCATGCAAAAGAAGGAGCAGTCCCGCTTCCATATAACATTGATAATGTGCGATTGAATTTTGTAAATGATGACCCCGGAATTCCCCTGGGGCCATGGCGGTCTGTCTCCCATTCGGCAAATGCCTTTATAGTTGAATGCTTTATAGACGAGATTGCCGCACTAACGGGCAGAGATCCCTATGAGCTTCGATATGAATTGCTTTCCCATGACCCCCATATGCGCAATGTCCTGGAGCTTGCCGCGCGTAAGTCTGGCTGGGGCAAGCCCCTCCCGGATGGAATTCACCGCGGTATTTCCTTCCACGAATATCATAAAACCATACTTTGCTTTGTGGCCGAGGTTTCTGTTAGCCGGACCGGCAAGATTAAAGTGCATCGTGTGGTATGTGCCATTGATTGTGGCATTGTAATTAATCCGAAAATTATCGAAGTCCAGATGGAGAGCGCTGTCGCTTTCGGTCTTACGGCCACGCTGAAAAGCGCCATCACGATTCGCAAGGGGCGGGTTAAGCAAGCTAATTTTGATGATTTCCCCATCCTTAGAATGAATGAAATGCCGAAAGTTGAAGTCCATCTTGTAAAGAGCACCAATCCACCCACCGGTATCGGGGAGGCAGGAGTCCCTTTAATAGCGCCGGCAGTGGCAAATGCCGTGTCTTCCGCAGCCGGTAAACGAATCCGTAAGCTGCCGATAAATTTAAATTAAAAGAAGACAACCATAAGAAGCAGTAACCCGGTAATTCAACGATTGGGGAAAAAGGGTTTTTTAAACAGGTAGAGTAGGCGCTTTGCCCAATTTAGAAATATTGTGATGCTGATTAAGACGAGCGGCCAATATATTTTCGGGTTTATTGCATCTAACATCTTGAATATAAAGATAAGCAAAAAAAATAGGATAATGAGTAGTGAATTGGGAAATAACACCTGAAAAAATCCTTTTATCCCGAGAGAAATACCCTGACAAATTGCGCTTATGCCGCCTTTTTGAGTAAATGATAGATGTACCCAATTTAAAAAGTAGATGGATATTGGAATCAAAAGCAGCAGCCAGATATAAAACATCTCCATATTAAGTATATAAAAACCCGCAAGACCTGATGAAAATATCACAATAAAAAATACAAAATTGACAATAATGCCTCTAACCAATAGAAATATCCCATATTTTTTCTTTGCAACCAGGTGCCATATCCAGAGCTTTAAGCAGGAAAAATTCAAAAAAAGTACAAGGGTCAGAATGATACTGTACCATGTCAGGTTATTCCTGGCCGCCTGGATAATCGACAGGTCGTTTTGATACAGAGCCATTGTCTCCTTTGAGAGTAAACCGACCAGGTCTTTGGCCAATTGTGTAACGGTAATTTCAGGGATTGCGTTTCTTAAAAAAATCGCAATTGAACCGAAGAATATTGCATAATAGGCCAGATCGATTAAGATGACATATAAAAAATTCTTATCAAGCTTAAAACTCTTGTATAATTTTGTTTTTGTTAACCGGCTTCGCTTATTAGTAAGAGATAGTGTCATGGTAAAATCCTTTTACCTCCTCATGCGTATTGTAGTCAAAAATGCCTTGATTGTCAATTATAAAAAAACGGGGTTGCTTGACCAGCGACATATATAATTTTCCATTGACGACGATTATAATTCCCACATATATATATATCATAATTCATAAAAATAAAAAAAACCAGTCTACCCTATTGACAATGCTTTTCTAATGAGCGGCCCAGAATCCAGAATCTCTTTCAGCATACGGAAAAAATAAAAATGCGGTTTTTAAAAATACTAAAGCTTAATAGAATTGCGGAATTGCCGGTTTTTACTTGATATTTACGTCAAGATTTATTAAAATTACCAATGAGTAAAAAAAAGAAAAATTCAAATAATTTTGAGTTTAGCAAAGCGTTGAAAAACGATACCCTGTTTCCGTATCTTAAATATTTACCTATAGATAGGTATATTGTCCGCCCGGTAGCTTCTCTTTTCGCAAAAGTTCTGTATCATACACCCTTTACCCCTAACCAGGTAACCTATTTCTCCTTCTACTTAGGAGTCCTCAGCGGAGTCTTGTACTGCTTCGGGGAACCTCGCTATTTTATAATTGCCGGCATTATTCTTCAATTTTCCCTGATATTCGACTGTGTCGACGGTATGTTGGCCAGGTCGAAAGATATGTGTACCCGTTTCGGTGCTTATTTAGACATTTTTTTGGACCGGATAGTCGATTTTTTCTTTGTTGGCGGTATTGTTATCGGGTATTATGTCTATTCTGGAAATTTAAAATTACTTATAGCCGGTATTTTTACTATTGCGCTCCTTTTTTTAGAGATCAGCCTGGACTATATTACCAGGGAATATAACCGGCGGGAAAAATCCGGCGAAGGCGCGGCTGTCAAAAGTTTGTTCTTTGTTATCGCGTTTCTCTTTACCCTGTTGAACCGGCTGGATATTTTTATCATAGCCCTGTTGATCGCTATGATAATCATTATCTCTTTGAGAGTACTAACCTTCCCCGGGTTAGAGCGCAAGGAGTAGTTTACCGGGATAATATTTGCGGATTTTATGAAACAAGAAAAAAAACGGAAACCTGCCATTTTTCGATTGTTTATCCTGCTGTTTTTCTTCCCGGTATCAGGGTTATTCACAGCCGAGATAGAAATCACCTGCAGCCCGGGGAACGCAGCCGCGTACCAGGGTGAAAAAGTAGTACTGGAATTTAAAATAACCAACAATATGGTCACCAGTATCCGCCCCGAGCACGGCTATTTCCTGTCTTACCATATTTTTGATGCAAAGCCCGGCCCCCCCGCAACCGCCAGGGGCAAACTTATCTCCTTCGATAACCGGCGTTTCCTGATCCCCAAAGTGCTGAGGCGAAAAAAAACCACCACCTTCAAATGTCCTCTCTATTTTGAACATAAAAAGGAGGGAGATTACATTATCGAGTTTGACATTGTCAAGGAGGGGGAGTTCTGGGGTTCCGGGAGAAAATGGCAAACCTGTACCCTATCCCTTCGCCTGAAGTCCCTGTTTTCCGAAACCTTTAAAAACCGGTACCTGAAAACCCTTGTTACCGGCAGCGTCCCGGAGATTGCCAGGGAACAGTACATCTTACGGATGATATATAAGAATAATGAAATCCTTAAAGACAACCGGGTTTTCGGCTTTTCACCGGGATCCACATACCCGGCTGTGTGGATCAGGGACACGGCCACTTTTATCGCATACGGCAAACTCCATTACCCGCTGCGCGTGTTTGAACGGAGTGTGGAAATCTTCCTAAAAAAGCAGGGTAAAGATGGGCAGATTGTGGATTGGGTCGATGTGTCCGGGACAGTAGATAAAAATACGGTAGAAACCGACCAGGAAAGTTCTCTCGTTTTAGCCGCTTTTGAGATTGCCAGGGAGAACCCCGGCTGGCTGCGAAAAAAAATAGCCGGAACAGCCATCAGCGAAAGATTGGAAATGGCCTTAGACTGGGTCTGGGATCATAAGCGCTGTCCCGAACACGGCCTGGTGTTTAGCGGGTTTACCGCGGATTGGGGGGATGTGGAAAACACCTATCCCGACAAACG
>JAGLQA010000649.1 GCA_023137075.1 Candidatus Aminicenantota bacterium | reverse complement strand
TAACTACAGGCGGATAATTAGATATGGCAATAAACTCTACCGGGAATTATTCCAACCTTTAGAAAACTATTTAAAAAGGAGCCGGGAAATTATTATTATTCCTGACGGCGACCTGGCAACGATTCCTTTCGAGTCGTTGGTTGTGGATAGAAACAGGGGCGGGAAGCCGGTGTATTTAATAGAGAAATATAGGCTGAAATATATACAGAGCGCTTCCATTCTCACAGTGTTGCGCAAACATTATCAAAGGGATGGGAATAGGAATAGCTTCATCGGCTTCGGCGACCCGGTTTATGATTATGAAAACTTTACGAAAGGATTGCCTGAACAGGGCAGCGATATTCGGTCACCTAAAAGAAGCGACGAGATATGGGAATTACACCATGACCGGTATACCCGGCAGGGTGGCGTATTGAACCGTCTGAGGGGCAGCGGGGAATCGGTCAAAGCCATTGCCGGTCTTTTTGAAAAACATAATCAAAAAAGTGTGATAAATCTCAGGGAACAGGCCACGGAAGAAAATGCCAAAGGAGCAGGCATGAAGGATTTCGATTTTATCCACTTTGCCTGCCACGGCCTGCTGAACGACGATTTTCAGAGCCTGGTGCTTTCCCAACTGCCCCCGGATAAATCGCAGGAAGACGGTTATTTTACTCTCAATGAGATTATGAACTGCGACTATAATGCCAGGTTGGTTGTTCTCTCCGCCTGTCAAACCGGTTCCGGGAAAATGGAGCGAGGTGAGGGGGTGACCGGGCTGACCCGGGCCATTATGTATGCCGGAACCCCGGCAGTAGTGGCCAGCCTCTGGGATGTGGATGATCGGGCCACCAAAGAATTGATGGTCAGTTTTTATCGAAACATGCTGGAAAAGAAAATGGACAAAATTGAAGCCCTGAGACAAGCTAAACTGGAATTGCTCAAAAATGAAAAATACGCATCTCCTCTTTATTGGGGTGCTTTCGTCCTGTATGGGGAGTAATCTTATTTGCCTTACCCGACACAAAAGCAAGATACTTTCGCTTATTAATAAATATGTTCTGCTTAATTATGTCGATTTATAAATCAACACACCCCGAAAACCCTGATAATTCGGCCTTTTCAAAAAAAGTATGAACTATTATCAGCACGCAAGAATAAAGCCGGAAATTATTCTATATTTAGAAATCAGAGTTTTTAGAAAAGCTGCGGTTTTCCCTTAAAAACTTTTGACATTAACTAAATATAAAAAAGGAGATTAAAATGAAGAAAAAACCTTTCACATTATTTTTAGGTCTTATTTTGGTATGTGGTTCACTTTTTGCAGGGAAAGGTACGGCTTATGTCTCTCATTACTGCGCGACCGTATCTGTTACACCCTATTTCAATCTTTCAAACATAACGGGACAAGACGTGACTGTAGAAGTTGTTTTTTACCGGCAAAATAATTCTTCCGGCAACCCTGTAGTGTTATTGGATGGAGATGATAATCCTGCTACCGGTACCATTCGCGTGGATAATGCATTTAATTATGATGAAAGTCCAGGAAGTGGCGCTTCTGTTAAATTTAACATCGCTCCTTATGAAACGGTGGTAATATCATTAAATATATCGTCTGGTACTGAAATTGGATATGGAAGGATAG
>JAGLQA010000648.1 GCA_023137075.1 Candidatus Aminicenantota bacterium | reverse complement strand
TTGACCAGCAGGTGAAGATCAGGGGTTTCAGGATCGAATTGGGCGAGATAGAAAACAGGCTGTTAAAACATGAACATATAAAAGATGCCGTTGTACTGGCAAGAGAAGCGCCGTCAAGGGATACCGACTTATGGGCATATTTTGTAAGCGCTGAGGGGATTTCCTTATCGATAACCGAAATAAGAGAATTTTTATCTGTAAATCTCCCCGGATATATGATTCCTGCTTATTATGTTGACATTGAAAAAATTCCCTTCACCTGCCATGGAAAGTTAGATAAAAAAGCCTTAGATAAATACAGCGTTAACCTACAAACAGGGGTGGAGTACGTGGACCCGGCAAGTGATATGGAAAAAATAGTTGCCGGTACCTGGAAAGAAGTACTGGGAATAGATAAGGTAGGGATAAATGATAATTTCTTCGAGATCGGTGGAAATTCCTTAAAAATTATCAGCTTAAGTAATAAATTAAAGGAAGTCCTTGATCGTGATATCCCGGTTGTTATCCTGTTCAGGTATACATCGGTGAGTACTTTTGCTCGCTACCTGGACATGGAGGAGACAAAAAGCAATTTAAATGAGCAAGACCGGTCGGATGTTATACAACGAGGCAAAAGAGATAAAATGAAGAGACTAAAAATGAGAAAAGGAGTAAAAAGATGAGTGAAAAAAATACCGGGACAGGCCTGGAAGTAGCAGTTATCGGGATGGCCGGCAGATTTCCGGGCGCAAAGGATCTGACTGAATTCTGGAATAACTTAAAAAATGGTATTGAATCCATCTCTTTTTTTTCGGATGAAGAACTGGAAGAAGCCGGGATTGGCCCGGATTTAATGGATCACCCCAATTACGTAAGAGCAAATGGTGTATTAGAGGGTATTGAATTTTTTGACGCCTCTTTTTTCGACTATACTCCCAATGAAGCGGAAATAATGGATCCCCAGGTCAGGGTTTTCCACGAAACCGTGTGGTGCGCCCTGGAAGATGCCGGTTACGACCCCTTTACTTACAAGGGAATGATCGGCCTTTATGCCGGTGCTTCGCCCCATTTTAATTGGCAAGCTTTAGCTATAATTTCCGGGAAAAACAACGCTGTCGGCCAGTTTACCGCCCGCCATTTTAATATAAAAGATTTTATGTATGGCCGGATTTCCCACAAGCTCAACTTGAGCGGGCCCAGTTTCTCTCTTTATACCGCCTGTTCCACTTCCTTAGTTGCCGTGCACCTGGCCTACCAGGCAATATTGAATGGGGAATGTGACGCAGCTTTAGCCGGGGGCGTTACCGTAACAATTCTCGATGGTGCCGGGTATATGTATGAAGAGGGCATGGTAAAATCTTCCGATGGACACTGCCGTACCTTTGACGCTGCTTCCACCGGTTTGGTGGTGGGCAATGCAGCGGGGGTTGTTCTCTTGAAACGCCTCGAGGATGCCAGGGCGGATGGTGATTATATCTACGCGGTTTTAAAAGGTTCAGCCATCAATAACGACGGCAGCAAGAAGGTCGGTTTTACGGCCCCCAGCGTGGAGGGCCAGGTTGAAGTCATTCGCACCGCCCGGATGATGGCGGAAGTGGAACCTGAAAGTGTCACCTATGTGGAAACTCACGGTACAGGTACGGCGTTGGGAGACCCGGTGGAAGTCGAAGCCCTGAAAATTGCCTTTAATACCGGGAAGAAACATTTTTGCGGCATCGGTTCCGTTAAAACGAACATCGGCCATACCGATTCCGCGGCAGGGATCGCCGGCGTTATTAAAACTGTCCTGGCATTAAATCATAAGTTAATGCCCCCCAGCTTATTCTTTAACACCCCCAATCCCAAATTGGCACTGGAAGACAGCCCCTTTTTTGTCGTGGACCGGCCGCGAGAGTGGAAAAACGAAAAGTACCCCTTGAGGGCGGGTGTAAGCTCCTTTGGTATTGGCGGCACAAACGCCCACGTTATCTTAGAAGAATGGCCCGAAGACCAGCACCATAGGAGTGAACCTTGTGTTCGCCCGTCTATATATCCCGAACCCAATGTAGAGGCACGGCGTGTCGATCCCGGGGAACTTTCTAACTTTCAACTTACCAACTTACCAACTCCCAAACTTATTCTATTATCCGCCAAATCATCCGCCGCCTTAGAGCGCAACAGTGAAAATCTATCAGGATATCTAAAGGAAAACCCCGACATAGATTTAGCGGACGCGGCCTATACCCTGCAGTTAGGGCGAAGTCATTTTAACCACAGGAGAATGGTAGTCTGCACCGATGCGGCCGAAACAGCGGCTGTTTTGTCCGATCCCGGCATAGAAAAAGTGCGCACAAACTTGACAAAAGCAGGAAAAAAACCGGTAGTATTTATGTTTTCCGGCCAGGGTTCCCAATATGTTAACATGGGATTAGAACTATATCGAAAAGAGCCCCTTTTCCGCGAGGAAATCGATATATGTTTCGATATCCTGCGCCCCATTATGGGGTATGATGTTAAAGAAATACTCTACCCGGCCCCGGGTGAAGAAAAAGAAGCGGAAATAAAAATTAACGATGCCGTGTATACCGGGCCGATAAAATTTATCTTCGAGTACGCGGTGGCAAAACTGCTGTTAAAATGGGGCATCACACCCCGGGCCATGATCGGTCACAGTTTCGGTGAATATGTAGTGGCCTGTTTGGCCGGTGTTCTTCCCTTGAAGGGTGCATTGGAATTGGTCACCTTAAGAGGCAAGTTGATGATGAAAATGCCCGCCGGAGTTATGATGAGCGTCCCTTTGCCGGAAGAAGAGGTGAAACCCCTGCTAAATAAAGACCTGTCCCTGGCCGCGGTGAATACACCAGCCCTTTGTATTGTTTCCGGCACGACCGAGGCGGTAAATAAATTTGAACAAGAGATGAAAGAAAAAGGGCAGGAATGTTTGCTCATCAACTTTCCCAGGGCCAGCCATTCGAATATGATGAAACCCATTATTGCGGAATTCGTCAACAAAGTTAGGCAGATAAAGTTGGGAAAACCGCAAATTCCCTATATATCAGGTCTCAGCGGCAGGTGGATAACTGTAACAGAAGCCGTGGATCCGGGCTATTGGGGCCGGCACTTAGTAGAAACTGTACGATTTTCCGACGGGATAAAAGAATTGTTAACGGAACCGGGTTATATTTTTATCCAGGTTGGTTGCGACAAAGGATTACCCCTGTTTGTGAGTCACCACTTAGAATTACAAGCAAAAAACTTAGTGATAAACATGGTGAAACATAGAAAAGAGAAGATGTCCGATTATCTCTATTTTTTGAATCAATTGGGGCAGTTATGGCTGTCAGGTTTGCCCATTGATTGGTGTGAATTTTATTCCCGGGAAAAAAGACGACGGATACCTCTGCCTACATACACCTTTGAACGGCAGAAGTATATGACTAAAGGAAATCCTTTCCGCATGGCCGTGGAGATGTTATCGGGAGTGTCCCCGGGGAAAAAAAGCACAGCCGACTGGTTTTATATCCCGTCTTGGATACGAACCCGCCGGCCACTTGAAAAAGACGCGGCCATTGAAGATTTATCTTCTTGTTTAGTGTTTCTCGATGAGTACGGTTTAGGTGCTAAGATGGCAGGCCGTTTAAGAAAAGAAGGACGGGAAGTATTTACTGTGAAAGCCGGCACCGGATTCGAAAGAAAGGGAGACCGGGATTACACCATAAATCCCGGCATAGAAAAGGATTACGATTCTCTTATTAACGAACTCCGGGAGAAAGAAAAACCCTTAAAACAGGTTTTTCATCTCTGGAATGTCGATAAACCGGCTTACAAAGAATTGGAAATAAAACGGGTAAACACAATCCTGGAACGCGGCCTGTTCTGCCTGGTTGCCCTGGCTAAAGCCTTTGGCGCTAAGGGCATAAGCGAACAGATGCGGATCGAGGTTATCAGCAACAACATGCAGGATGTAGCGGGAGAAGAATTCCTGTACCCGGAAAAAGCGACAGTGACCGGCGCGGTCAGGGTGATACCCCTGGAATTCAACAATATAGGCTGCCGCAGTATCGATATTGTTCTGCCCCCACCGGGAAGCGAACAAGAGGAAAAGCTCATCGACCGAATATTATCCGAAACCCGGCAGGAAACCTTTGTGCAAACCATCGCTTTCCGGGGCAATGAGCGCTGGGAGCAAACCCTGAAACCCGTAAAATTGGAAAAATCCGCGGCAAAACCATTACCCTTAAAAGAGGGCGGTGTTTACCTGGTTATCGGCGGCCTTGGCGGTATCGGGCTGGAAATGGCCAAATTCCTGGCAGATAAAGTAAAGGCAAAGCTTATATTAAGCGGGCGCTCAGCTCTGCCCGCAGGAAAAGACAGGATAAAATGGCTAGCTACTCATGACAGGGAAGACAAAGACAGCATAAGAATTCGCAAAGTAGAAGAGCTCGAAAAGTTGGGCGCTGAAGTCCTGATAGTAGGTGCCGATGTAACCGATCGTAACCAGGTACAGGAACTATTATCCCGGGCAAAGAAGCGATTCGGCACACTTAACGGCGTTATTCACTCCGCCGGTATTCCCGGCGGCGGTTCGATCCAGTTAAAAACCCGGGAAATGTTGGCCGAGGCTGTCGACGCTAAAGTAAAAGGAACGGTGGTTTTAGACAGCCTATTAAAAGATTACCGGTTGGACTTTTTTATTTTATGTTCCTCCGGGAACTCCTTCGTGCCGATTTTCGGACAGGTGGACTACTGCGCCGCCAATGCCTTCTTAGATGCCTTTGCTAATTACAACACCATTATGCGTGGTAGATTTACCCAGGCCACGAATTGGGATAGATGGCGGAATACCGGTATGGCCGTTGAAGTCGAAAAAAAACACAAAAAGAATGCGGGCAGTGAAATGACCGGGGGGATAACGGCCCGGCAGGGAGTCGAAGCCTTTGAAATTACCCTGAGGCACCCTTATCCGCAAATTATTGTTAATACCATGGATTTAAGAGTTGATATGGATATTCGCAAGCGCAGGATTAAACGTGTTGAGAAACCGGTAACGGAAGAAAATAAAGTCGAAGCGGCATCCCGGGAAAATCTACGCCGGCGGCCGGAGCTTTCTACTGAATATGTCGCTCCGGGCAATGAGATCGAGGAGAAACTGGTAGAGCTCTTCCAGAACTTTTTCGGTATAGAAAAAATAGGAATTAATGACGATTTCTTTGAACTGGGTGGAGACTCATTAAAAGCCTTGACCATCATCGCCCATATTAAAAGAGAAGTGAATCCGAATATTACTCTAAGCAACTTGCTCTTGTCTCCCACCATCAGGGAATTGGCGGCCGGCAGCCGTGAAGTCGGTAAATTCGATAAACTGGAATGTATTGTACAATTAAATAAAGGTGATAAAGAGAAAAATATCTTTATTATCCATCCCCGCCACGGCATGGTTTACCAATATAAAGATCTCGGCAAGTTGTTGGAAAAAGATTTTAATCTATATGGAGTTCAAGCAAGGGGATTGATGAAAAAATCGAAACTGCCCAAAAATTTTTATATTGCCGCTTCCGATTATATTAAACAGATAAGAGAAGTTCAAAAAGAAGGCCCCTATATCATCGCGGCCTTTTGTATCGGTGACATGATCGGCTACAATATGGTCAAAGGATTGGAAGATAAACAATATAAAGTGGAAAAATTCATTATGCTGGATGAGTTCGCCTTTGTCCAAAAGGTTGTACTCAAATATTATCGTCAACAACAGATATTCGCTGTATTATTAAAGCCGGTAAAAAAATTACTGCATCTGTTCGGGCAAAAATCTAGAAACAGCCGGGAAGAGGATATCGAGAAGCTCCTGGCTGAGATTGATAAAGATGGACTGAAAGATAAAGGCGCAGCCCATGTTTCACCCGAAGAAGCCGAATCTTTGAAAAAAAGAGTGAAACAACATTTCGGTAGGTTGATTACCGACTGGGAGAATGGATCCCAGTTCAAACGAATCGATGGAGTCATAAAAGCTCCCATATTGCATATTAGAGCCAAAGACAGTTTTATGATTATAGCTGAGAGGGTTATAAAAAAAATGACATTTGGAAAAGTTACCTTTGAAACAATCCTGGGAGAACATGATGAAATGTTCGAATTCCCCCAGGTAGAAGAACTCGCGCAGGTAATAATAGGAAACCTGGCCCCCCAATCAAAGAAGAACAAATCTATTCAAAAACCTGGATAATGTGTCTTATTGTTATCGATGTGTTGTAGAATGTAAACGGATTAAAAAAAGATCACAAATATTTAAAAAAATGATTTAAATAAACTAATAAGTTAGGAGGAAAAGTGAAAAAAAAAATCATTTCCAGTACCAAAGTCCTGTTTTTATTGTTTTTATGTATCACTTTGTGTAAGTTCATGGCCGCACAGGAGGAGAAAACCGCGCCAGCCACTTATGAAAAAATCGGGAAAGAAGTAGAGCGTTTAATGGCTAAAGGAGACATCCCGGGATTAAGCCTTGTTATCGTAAAAGGAAACGGGGATGTCTTTATGAAAGGCTATGGCTTCGCGGATGTGGAAAGTAAGAAACCGGTCACACCGGGTACGGTATTTGAACTGGGCTCCTGCAGCAAAGCCTTTACCGGCCTGGCCGCCTTGCAGTGCCGGGAAAAGGGGCTTTTAAATCTTGATGACCCCCTATCCAAACATTTTCCCTGGTTTTATGCCCGCTATAAAGGTAAAAAGGTCCAGGTAACCTTAAAACAATTCTTGAACCATACCAGCGGCATCCCCTTCAAGAGTATTTCCCTTATTCCCGAGTCAAGCGCCGAAGACGCGCTGCAGCAAACAATAAAAAAACTTGAAGGAATAGAATTAAGTCATATTCCCGGTACTGTGCATGAGTACGCTACCATCAATTATGATGTAATCGGCGCTGTTATCGAGGCCGTATCGGGAATGAGTTACGAGGATTATATTATCAAAAATATTCTCACCCCCTTAGAAATGAATAATACGGTCGTTGGTGTGGATAAGAAGAATCCACCGGCAAATATGGCCACCGGTTACAAACTCGGTTTCTTCACAACCTTTAAGTATGACGCCCCCGTTTTTCGCGGTAATACTCCTGCCGGTTATATCTTATCCAATGGAAAAGATATGGCCCGCTGGTTAAAAATTCAAATGGGATTAGTCGAAACAGAGCTTGCTCCCTTAGTGCGGCAGTCACATCAAACAGATGATACGATGCCCTTTAACAGGATGCTCGATACAACTTATACGGTGGGATGGCGTGTCTACGTGGACCGGCTTAAGCGGATCGATCACCCCGGAACCAATCCCAATTTCACCAGTTTTATCGTCTTCAATCCCGTGGATAAGATCGGCATCTGTGTCCTGGCAAATTCCGGGAGCAACTATACATCCTTTATCGCGACTACTTTGTTGAATTACTTAGAAGGAGACGGATTCCTGTTACCCAGAATCCAGGGAGATAATTTTGATAAAGGTAGTTCCGTGGTCTCACTAATGATATGTATCTTTATTTTAGCCGTATTTGCTTTTTTGCTATCGATTTTTGTCGATATAGCCAGGGGCAAGCGAAAATTTGTGCGTCCCACCCTCAAAAAGGCAGCTGTTCTACTCTTAGCTCCAATCGTATACGTGCCTTATCTTATCGGCATAAACTTCATTCCCAGGACACTAATCGGCGTTTCTATGGACACGGCCCTTGTGTTTGCACCGGTGAGCTTTAAAATAACGATCCTGCTCGTCCTGGTAGCCATGGGTATATGTTATATGGGCCTGGTTTTATCAAATCTATTTCCCCATAAAAACAAATATATAAAATCGGCTCCCATGGTCTTAGTAGTAAGTTTACTGGCTGGGGGCGCTAATGCCATCGTTATTTTCCTGATAACCACTTCCATATTCAGTAAAGCAGAACTATTCTATCAATTGTACAATTTTGGCCTGGCATTCCTCACCTATATCATTGGCAGAAAGGTATTGCAGACAAAATTAATCAGGATTACCTTCAGTATTATTTTTGATTTAAGGATGAAATTATTGGAAAAAGTATTTTATACTTCCTTTCAAAAATTTGAAAAAATCCCCCGGGGCCGGGTTTTCGCTACCTTGAATGATGATACCGGGCAGATTGGAGGTTCCGCCAATATCATGGTACAATTGGTTACCAGCTCGGTAACAACTTTAGGGGCTTTCCTGTACCTTGCCACCATCGCTTTCTGGGCTACCGCCATCACATTATTTGTTATAGCGGTTATTGCCACGCTATACTCAACAGTAACACGCAGAACCCAGATTTTCTTCGAAGAAGCCAGGGACACCCGGAATGTTTATTTGGGTTTATTGAATGGGATGATCGACGGTTTTAAAGAACTAAGCCTGCAATACCTAAAAAAGAAAGAGTATAAAAAGGAAATAGGTAAGACGGTCGACCGGTTCCGGAAAAAATCAAGCACGGCCCTGATAAAATTTTTAAACGCCTTTCTCATCGGTGAATCCCTGCTTATTGTCGTCTTAGGATTGGTGGGATACGGCATCCCAAGACTATTCCCCCAGGTAACGCCGATTACCTTAATGGCTTTTGTTATGGTGCTATTATATTTAATCGGGCCGATTAATGCCATATTGAATTCGATACCCGCCATAGTGCAGCTCAGGGTGGCCTGGAACAGGATCCAGGGATTTATCAAAGATGTCCCGGCAAATATGGACCCTAAAGATATAGAGGCCATGGACCATGATAACCCGGGAGTGGTAACAAGTATAGAAGCAAGGGATTTAAAGTTTACCTATGAAGCTGAGAGTGAAACCGAAAAATTTATCGTTGGCCCTATGGACTTCTCCGCTAAGACAGGTGAAATCGTTTTTATAATCGGAGGAAACGGCAGCGGTAAAACGACCCTGGCAAAACTATTGACCGGCCTATACCTGCCCGAGCAAGGAACTATCAAAATTGACGGAAAAGAAGTGAGTAACTACCGGTTGGGTGAATATTTTTCGGTTGTTTTTGGCGATTACCACCTATTTGAAAAGCTGTACAATGTCGACCTCGGCGGAAAAGAAGAGGAAATCCAGAAATATATCAAATTATTAAGACTGGAAGAGAAAGTCGCCCTGGAAGATGATTCCTTCAGTACCATAGAGCTTTCAGGCGGACAGAGGAAAAGGTTGGCCCTGCTCCAATGTTACTTAGAAGACCGCCCCATATACCTGTTCGATGAAATCGCCGCGGACCAGGACCCCGGGTTCAGGAAATTCTTTTACAGGGAACTGCTGCAAAAAATGAAAGAAAAAGGAAAAATTATAATCGCTATCACCCATGACGACCACTATTTTGATGTGGCTGATCGAATTGTGAAAATGGATATGGGTAAAATCGATGTCCTGGAAAACAATGAAAAATCTAAGGTATCGGTAACGAGTTAAATACCAAAAAAAAAACGGTAATTAAAGATAGCGGACTTTTTTCAAATCGTCTATTATTCCCCCCACCCTCAGGTGGGACCGTTTTTCGAGTAGGACCTTGAGAAACGTTTGAAACTATTTAGGAGGAAATAAATTATGAAAATTAAAAAATGTAATGGAAAACTATATTTAATCTTAATTATAGTTTTTTTAATTTTTTCTTTTACAATTCAAGGTGAACAAAACAAAAGGGAAAAGGAAAAAATTCCCCACCGTATTCCGAAAGTGACCTCGAAAGTAAAAGTGGATGCGGTTTTAAGCGAAGCTGTATGGCAGGAAGCCTTGAAGATGGAACTCAATTATGAAGTCCGCCCGGGGGAGAATATCAAACCGCCTGTTAGGACGGAAGTTCTCCTGGCTTACAGCAAAACTCACCTCTATATTGCCTTTCGCGCCTATGACCCCCAACCATCGGAAATTCGCGCCACTGTTCACGACCGGGACAGGTTGGGCACCGATGGTTGGGTCGCGGTCATACTCGATCCCTTCAATGATTCTCGCCGCACCTATAATTTCTTTTGCACACCTCTCGGTATCCAGGCTGATATGATCGAAAGCCCGGATGGCGGCGGGGGATTGTGGGACGCCATCTGGGATTCCGCCGGCAAAATTTATGACTGGGGCTATGCCATAGAAATGGCTATACCCTTTAGTTCCCTGCGTTTCCAGCGGGCAAAAGGTGACCAGATATGGGGGATAGACGTTGTACGCAGTTATCCCCGCAGCGTCCGTCACCACATCGGTCTTTTTCCCCGGGACCGCAACAATAATTGCTACATGTGTCAATCCGAAAAACTTATCGGTTTTAGCGATGTATCCGTGTCAAAAAACCTGGAAATAACACCCACTCTCTCAGGCCACCTGACCCAGGAACGCGACGGTTTTCCCGATGGCGAGTTTATCAAAAAAGATAGCAAAGTAGAACCGGGAATTACCGCCCGCTGGGGCTTCACTCCAAACCTGACTCTTTCGGCTACCGTAAATCCCGATTTTTCTAATGTTGAAGCCGATGTGGCCCAATTGGAAATAAACAAGCAATTCGCCCTTTTTTATCCTGAAAAGCGACCCTTCTTCTTAGAAGGAGCCAGTATCTTCAATACCCGGTACCGGGCTGTCTACACCCGCTCTTTAGCGGACCCGAACGGCGGTATTAAGCTGACCGGGAAAGAGGGACCACATGCCATCGGGTTCTTTTCCGTCCATGACAACCTGACAAACCTTCTTATACCGGGCAGCCAGTCATCTATATCCACTGCGATTGGTGTAAACACCATAGGATCGGCTTTTCGCTACCGCCGGGATATCGGTAAGGCATCGAGTATGGGCTTGGTTTTAAGCGACAGGGAAGGCGGCGATTATTTTAACCGGGTTGGCGGTTTAGATGGAAACTTTAGACTCACACGCAAGGATAGAATACTGTTTCAATTTCTCAGCTCCCAGACCCAATACCCCGAGGATATTGTAACAAAGTATCAGCAGCCCGGGGGTAATTTTTGGGGTCAGGCTTATGATATCTTTTACACTCATATTACGAAAACCTTCCATTGGTATGCCAACTACCAGGAAATAACTCCGAATTTCCGGGCCGACCTGGGCTTCATTACCCAGGTAGACTTCCGGAATATAACTGCAGCAGTCGGGCGCACCTGGCGCCATAATCCGGGTTTCTGGTATACTCTCATCAACCTGGGTACGACTTACGCATTGGAGAAAGACCACGACAACAATCTTCTTTTCAAATCCAACCAGGTTCATTTTAATTATACCGGGCCTGTGCAGTCACTTTTTAACCTGACTGTCAATATAGGTAGAAGAGGTTTTATGGGTATGGAGTTTGAAGAGAACTATATCCTGGTGAACGGCGGTTTTCAACCGACAAAAACCATAAACTTCTCTTTTTCCGCAAAGTACGGCGATCAAATTGATATCACAAATATACAACCCGGGAATGTGTTAACTATCGCGCCTATTTTCAGGTTGATATTTGGAACTCACCTGTCCCTGGATTTCGTTCACGTATATGAGAGACTTAATGTAGATGCAGGCCGACTTTATACTGCCAATCTCAGCAACCTGAAGATGATTTATCAATTCAATAAACGCACTTTCCTGCGTACTATCTTTCAATATACAGATTATAAATTCAATACGGCTCTCTATCCCTACTCCAGGAATCCCAAGTACAAACACCTATTTTCCCAGATTCTTTTCTCCTATAAAATTAATCCCCGGACTGTGTTATTTATCGGGTATTCCGACGACCACCTCGGCTTCCAGGGGATTGAGCTCACCCAGAACAATCGAACGGCCTTTGTTAAGATCGGTTATGCCCTGAGGTTGTAGTCGACCGGATCGTAAAGATGGATATGGGCAAAATCGATATCCTGGAAGGTGGAGAAAAGAAGAAAATACCGGTAACCGGCTAACGGATAAAAATCAGTAAAAAAACCGGGTTTCTCTTATATGGGGGACCTTTTTTCATTTTAGCAGGATTTTGGAAAAATTTACTGTGATTGACAGGAGAATTCAAACAATTTATAATAAATCCATGAATGAGAGTCCCTTAAGAAATGAGAACATATCAAAATTACCAAAGGAGCAGCCGAAAGAAAAAATTGTCTTTTGGGGAACTTCGGCGGTTTGTATTCCTTATTTAAAAAACCTGCAGGGTCACTTTGATGTTAGATTGATAATCACCCAGCCCGATTCTCTCGGAGGAAGAGGCAGGCAGAAGATCGTTCCCCCGGTGAAAAACTTTGCCCTGAAGGAAAA
>JAGLQA010000647.1 GCA_023137075.1 Candidatus Aminicenantota bacterium | reverse complement strand
ATAACACTGTGATGGACAAGTCGATAAATGGCTGACGCTGCCCATCAATGGAGAAACGCTCCTTATGGTCACGTTCACCCTAATCACCCACCTTAAGTTGTGCGCGTTTACTCTCCCGAGAGGGGATTTTATCCTGGTAGACCTCTAAAAGTGCTTCTATACAATCCCCTCCGCCGGAGGGGTGCCCAGTGGGGCGGGGTGGGTTAGATCGCAATTAGAAAGGAGACCATAGAACCGTAGAGACGCAAAAGCTTGCGTCTCCGAATGAGGAAGCGTAACTATTACATTCCAGTGTCCCCGCTATGGCGGTTAGGCGGAGTCTTATCTCTTCGCCAAAGAGTGTCACGGCTTCATCCAGCAGGTCGCCTATTACTGAGATGTCCGCCTTTTCGCTTAATAAATCTACAAATAATTCCTGAAAGGTTGGCCCCGGTTCAAAAACAGGAAAAATAATTGGGACAGATAATTTATTACTGCATTGAAAGCCAAAAAAAATCTTAAAAAAAGAACCATTTCCTTTAAAAATATTTAAGTTTATGATATAATATCCCCGGAGTTAATAAATGAAAAAAGTAATTCAACCCCAAAGAAAATTAGGTCAAATAGATATTTCAAAAATTGAAATTGACCTTAAGTGCAGAGATGAAATACCCAAAATACTGCTGGGATTGCAACGTATATACTGTAATCGGGAAATTAGAGAGAAAGTATTCAAACTATTGGAGGAACTTATTCCTCCGGACATCGATCCGGATAATAGTTACCCAGGTATGGACTTATGGAAAATACTTGTATTAGGCTGTGTTAAAATAACATGCAACTGGAATTATGATAAACTTCATGATATTGCCAACAATCATGGAAAGATAAGGGAAATGCTGGGACATGGTGTAATGGATAAGGAGGGATGCTCGAAATATTCCTTGCAAGCCCTAAAAGATAATGTTTCGTTATTTACTCCTGAGATATTGGATCGTATCATCAAGATTGTGGTTGAATGCGGTCATAGCTTTTTGAAAAAGAAAAAGAAAAAAAAAGGACAGGCAATTTATTTCTGCATTGAAAACCGAAAAGATGGGACTCTCTCGGGAGTTTGTGGATAGTTGAATTGTTTTTCGATATATAGTAAGATTCCGGCATATAGGAGGAAAATTATGAGTTTTATTTCAGAAGAAACCATTGGTAAAAAAAAGGTTAAAGATTTTTTAGAAGAGATGAAAACTTTAGTGAAGGAAAAAAAATCCGGTAGGCTTACGGGAAATTCCGTAACTGAAAAATCTCTGGATAACCTGTTCGAAACCATAATGGATTTAATCGGTAATAACCTGGCCTTCGACTGGGTGATCTGGAAAAAGGTCGGATATCTATCGGTAGATCCAACTACAAAAGAAGAAACGAAGCTTTCGACTCTCCTAATTATCCCCTTAAATATGAACGGTAAGAAATTCCCGATCATGGGCTATCAACACGGGACTGAACTTGAGCGGAAAAATGCTCCCTCATGTTTTAACATCTTAAAACCTCTTAATAACATGGAAGTAGTAATTGCCACCGCCATGGCTGCTTTCGGCGGATATATAACTGCTATGCCCGATTACCAGGGAATGGGGGATGATGAAACACACAGCCAACCCTATGTAGTTGCCGAACCGTTAGCGAAGGCTTCGGCGGATTTGCTGAAAGCAGTTAAAAATGAATATGAGGCAAATTGGAATAACGAGCTTTTCCTGTCCGGTTATTCCGAGGGCGGGTATGTCACCATGGTAACTGCCCGGGAAATACAAACAAATTCTGACTACGCGAAGGAATTTACGGTAACCGCTGCCGCTGCTATGGCAGGGCCTTATTCGCTTACCGGGGCGATGAAACCGATCATGATAGGCGACCAGCCATATGAATGGGGCTATTTTCTTCCGATGACAATACGCGGTTATCATGCCGCTTACCCCGACCAGGAGATGTTTTCTAAAGAAAAAGCATTCAAACCTGAATACCAAAATCTTTATGACCTGGTAGATGGGTATCATACAGTGGAAGAGGTAACTGCCGCCATGCCCTCTGTTCCCAGTGAAGCGCTAACTGATCAAATGATTGAAGCGATTAAATCAGGCAAGGTTCACGAAATTCTCCAGGAGAACAATGCCTATGATTGGAAACCTGCCATGCCGATGTATTTGTACCATTGCCCTGATGATATTACCGTACCTCCTGAGAATTCGGTCATAGCAAGTAAATACTTTAGAGATGAAGGGCTCTGCGTCCCTTATATCCCTATGTTCCACTTGCCCCTGGGTTCAGCGGTACATGTAGAAGCTGCCCTGCCATGCTTTTTATGTGCCTATACCTGGTTCGACACATTCTTAAAAAAAGAATAA
>JAGLQA010000646.1 GCA_023137075.1 Candidatus Aminicenantota bacterium | reverse complement strand
CCTGGAAATGTAACCAGTGCGCCGGCGGTTATGAATTCGTTATTGAAATAACAAAACCGGGATTCAAAAAAGGTACGGATAGAGTTCATGTCAACATCTCTTCACACCCGATGCAGAAGCCGATCCCGGGAGGTCAAATCAATGTGCATTCCGAGATTCATCCGCCGACCGTATCAAGAGGACAACCCACGGAAATATTCGTAAGAGCACTGACACCCCAGGGAACGCCCATTCCCTATGCTAATGTCAAAATCAGTGCCGGAGGCGGCCTCTTTCTTCATTCAAAAGGCATTATCGTACATGGTCAAACAAATGCCAACGGCGAGTTTGGCACCCCCTGGAAATGTGACCAGTGTGCATCTGCCTACGTATTCGACATTGAAGTGACAAAAGCGGGATTCAAAAAAGGGACCACCCAGGCAACGGTAAAAATTAACATTCCTTAGCCCACAATCGTTATTGACGCTTTAGAGATATATAATAACGGCATAAAAAAAAAGGAGCCAATATGAACAGAAAAAGGATTTTTATATTTCTAAATATATTTATGTTTCTATGTATACTGGTTATGTCCGCGGATGAAAGAGATAAAGCCCAGGCAAAACAATTGTTAAGCCAGGGGGAGCAAAAACTACAAAACCGGTTATACACCGAAGCAATCGAAGATTATAACCGGGCCATCGAATTAGATCCGGATTTCAAAGAGGCATACAACCACCGGGGACTGGCAAAGTTTTATCTGAACGACTTTTTGGGCGCAATCAGTGATTATGATAAAGCTTTGGAATTGGACCCGAAGTTTATTGAAGCATACTATAATAGGGGTCTTACAGGTTACAATGCCAGAAATTATATCGGCTGTATCCCGGATTTTGATAAAGTTATCGAATTGGACGAAAAAGACGCGGATGCGTATTTTATGAGAGGGCTTGCCAAAACCTTCGTGGCTAAAATTAATATAGACAGCGCCTGTGAAGATTTCCGGAAAGCAAAAGAGTTGGGTCACAAGGCAAAAGTACCGGGCCAACCGGATGCCGATTTTATGATCGTAAAATACTGCTCAAAAGATCGCTGATATCACTTTTGCGTTTACAACTTTTTTTTCAGTCATACGGTCCTCTATATTAATTTCTTTAACCTGAAGGTAAATGTCCGCCTACCGTTACCGCGTTTCACGGTAATTTTTACCACCCTGCCGGCCCCCGTTAAAATTCCCCTGATGTGGGATAAATCCAGGTTTTTTACATACCGGCCGTTAATGGATAGGATCTCATCGCCCCTCTTCATTCCCGCTTTTGCGGCAGGTGAATTCTCGATAACATCATACACTAATACCCTGGTTCTGCCCTTATCTAAGGAGAGACGGATGCCCGAACAATTTACCCGGAAATCGTTGTCATAAAAACCGTTCGGTTCTAAGACCAACTGCCATTTGCGATAATTAAAAATAATATTAAATTTCTTTAAAATGGCATTCCCGAGGATACCGTTACTGCTGTTCCAGGCCAGGGCCCCGCTATTGGCTTGATTTAGCATTGCGGGTACATTCCTGAACCCATACTTTCCGAGTTGAATTCGTTTGAGCCTCCCGGCATAACAAAAACTCTTAATCCCGGATATCCCGGTAAAGTCCAACTTTATATGATGGCCTATCTTCGATGCGATCCTGTTTTTTTTTACGAAGGGAGTATTCAACATGACCGCACCGGCAAAGCCCGTGTCTAAGCCGAAAACACCGGTAATCTTTTCCTCTTTCTTGAATGTCAGTTCGGCGGAAACGAGGGGCATTGCCTGCCCGGCTAATCTAAAAGGCACCGTTCCACCGCGCCCGTCATAGTTAAAATGCTCGAAGGAGTAAATTTCAATCACCTTCTTGTCGAAATCGATTTTAAGCGGGTAATTCCGCAGCAGGATACCGCCGATTAGCCCATCGATATCCCGTCCTAAGCCCCCCTCGATATTTTCTAAGGATATTTCGTGAAGTATTGCGCCATTAATTTTTAGGTGACCGATCCGCAGGTTTTTGTTTCGGATCAATGATGCCGTTACCGAACCCGACGCCCCTTTAACGGATATCTGCTCACCGGGTTTGAAACCTAAACGGTTAGCGGTTGTCGAATTAATCACCGTGCCGTCCACGCCGGTATCGAATCCGAAAGTTAGTGGTGATGAATTATTGATCCGTACTTTAATGTAAATGTAGTCGTCAACCAATTCAAAGGGAATAATGGTCAGGGATTCATCTCCATAGATATAACAATGTGTGTATGGAAAGACAAACAGCAACAGGCTAAAGATGAATGGAACAGATCGTTTTTTTCTATTCATTGTACTTGAAAATTTATTATATCATGAATGTTTTCCTGTTACCAACATCACAGGGGATATAACTTACCTGTCCCGATGTCCCCCCAATCAAATAATTGAAAATAGCCTCAAAATTGTAAATCCGTTTAAATAACTTTCAGAAAAAAAACCGCGGGATTCTGGGTGACGCCACGCGTCATGAACTGTCCCCCTACCTACTCATGAGCGAGCGCGCAGATTTAATTGTCAGAACCTCGATTTTCAGGATTTGCGGAGTACCAGGATAAAAAAAGTTGTATAAGTGATTTTCCACTATCCCCAAAAAATCAAAACTTCAAAGTTCCGTCCCTTTGCTCTTCGTGGTGAATATCGCTGTTCTACATA